>CAZQFT010000082.1:0-4992 GCA_964592565.1 uncultured Lachnospiraceae bacterium | reverse complement strand
GAGAATTCTCGACAGTCAAAGCAGTCAAACTGTGGCAGTCGCAAAGTCGGAACTTGCTGTGTTTATAGCAAGCACTAAGGCAAGTGCAATTGCGGTCGCACATTGTCATCCTGCTGGTTATGCCTATCCGTCAGGAACAGATGATGATACTTTTAGACAACTTAAAGAAATTTGTTATGTTTGCGGAGTTGAGTTTGTTGACAGTTACATCATTGGCGAAGACGGGGTGTTTAGTCAGAAGGAAGACAAGAAAGTGCGAACATACTGTGATGTGGATGAACTTAAAGAGATTTTTTCAGTAATTCAAAATCAATAAAAAGAGCCGATTGGCTCTTTTTTTAATTTAAAAAAATTAAAATTAGTTTAAAATATAAAAATTAAAAAATGCAAATAATCCCAAACTTGCTTTGTTTTTAAAGTATTTTTTTGCCAGTTGTTTATGAATTTTAAAATATTATTTTTCTTTTAAAAAATTTTTAAAAGAAAATGACAAATTATTATGCCAAGAATTGTTCCAATAAGAGCGGAGGTGAAACTTAAGAGGATGGTCGCTGTTGAAAGTTTCTTTTGTTTTTCACGCTCTGTTTTTCTTGGAATTGGTTTTTCGTTTTCAAGGGATTCAAAACCATATGGCAAAACGGCAAGACAATAGACATCGTCATCGTCATATTTTATTGAAATCATATCTTGACGCTCTAGGTGTGTCAAGATGTGTTTTATTGCCTCGCTGTCCATGCGATAGCGTTTTGGAAGAGATATAATAATGTCGGATATCTCAACGATTTTGTAGTTTCCATCGCTACACTCTTGAGCAAGGATTTTTAAAACTAGTTTTGTTTTTATGTCAATCATATCTTCATTTTTTCCAAAAAATACAATTACAAACATCTATATTTTGTTTTTGGCAATTTCCTTTGTCGAATAAAAATAGGCTTATTTGGCAAAAATTAATTCAAATGACAAAGAAAGAAAAAATGGTTATGTCATATCTTTGCAACAGATGTCAGCAGAAGCGGACATATCTTATTTCGCCGCAGGAGATTACGCAAGCACTCTCTAAAAGATTTGTTTTGTCCGTGGAAGAGATTGATGAGGTTATGGTCACGCTTTCAAATGAGAACTACCTTGATTTTGTGGTGTCTGAAAGCAAAAAAGGATATTTTTATTGTGTAAATCTGAAAAAAGCAGGGCAAACATTTAATGTTGATACAAAGAAAAATCGCCGTACTTTTGGATTGTTAGTTTTAAGAAGCATGTTTTTGGCAACTGTAAGTTTTGTTTTTGGTCTAATTTTAAGGGCAATTTTTAAGAGTTGAAAAAAAACCCAATTTAGATTTGGGTCTTAAGATTTATTGTTTTGTTTTTCAGTTGTTTTTAAATATTTATAATGCTTATCCAACAACCATTTGCTGTCATAGATGCGTCTTGTTGTTGGGTCGAAGCAACTTTCTGCCTTGTTCTCTTTGACATATTCTTCAAGAGTTTTTGTCATCTTGTTTGGATTGAAAACTTTGATTGTTGCTGGAACGCGTGGTTTGGACATTGAAGCAATTGCCTCTTCTACATTAGCAAAATCAATTTGCAGCGGTTTATGCTCAGGATTTGGGATTTCGTCATAACAACCGCAGTCAATCAAAAACTGCTCTTCTGTTTGATAATGAAACTTGCCAACATCTTGAAGTTTGAATTGTTCGACAAGTTTTAAAAACTTTGCAGAAATTTCTTCAACACTCATTTCGTCAGTATTTTTCAATCTGATTTGCAAACTTTTTTGTCTGAAAATGCTTGGATAATAAATGTTTGGATACTTTTCTGAAAGTTCGTCATATATTTTTTTGTTCTCAGGCGAAAGGTCTGAGGTGAGCATAATCCATGTATCGCCATCGTCATTGCGATTGCTTACCATAAAAGTAAAGATGTTTTTATCCCAAAGTTTCTTGCAAGGCTCTTGAAGTTCTGGAATGATGTATTCCTCAATATTTTGGGCGACAATATGCATTGCCTCATAAGTGTGGTTTTCCCAAGGTCTTGAATTGTCGGGTGTTTTTTCAAAATTTGCTGTTAATCTTTCGATTTCTTCCTCAATGGCTTTAAGCTCGTCTTTATCACTCATAAAAATACCTCTTTTAATTATTAAAACACAAACAAATTTGAATTGTCAATAGGAAATTAATAAAAAAGATATTGCAAAGTTTATTTTTGTGCTATAATAAACATATGGGAACGAAGGAAGTTGCAAGCAATTTGGAAGAATGGCAATTTGCTGAAAACAAGCGACAATGTGACATGTTGTTTGAGTTGGTAAAATCTGGAGTGAAAACGGCGACATGTTGGTTGTTTGAAGGGGAAGAGGATTTGTGCGAATTTTCTGTGCTTACAAATTGGGACAAAACAGAGAAGTTGTTGCTTAAAACAACAAAAGTTGAGGTAAAGAAGTTTTCTGAAGTGACAGGGGAGCATGCTTTTAAAGAGGGTGAAGGTGATAGAACCTTACAGCATTGGCGAGAAGTTCATTTGAATTTTTTTGAAGAGCGATGTCGTCAAAAGGGATTGAAATTTGATGGAAACACGCAAATTGTTTGTGAAGAGTTTAAAGTTTTGGAGTTGAATGAATGGAAGAAAGATTGTTTGAATTAAAATCGGCTTATAAGCCTGCTGGCGATCAACCAGAAGCGATTGAAAAGTTGGTTGAAGGCATTGAAGATGGCTTGAAAGACCAAGTGCTTTTGGGAGTTACTGGGTCAGGCAAGACTTTTACCATGGCGAACATAATCCAAAAGGTGCAAAAACCGACACTTGTTATTGCACACAACAAAACTTTGGCGGCACAACTTTGCAACGAGTTTCGTGAGTTTTTTCCAAATAACCGAGTTGAATATTTTGTTTCCTATTATGATTACTATCAGCCAGAGGCATACATCGTTTCGACTGACACCTACATTGAAAAAGATATGAGTGTAAATGAGGACATTGACAAGTTGCGTTCTTCTGCGACATCTTCGCTTTTGGAAAGAAAGGACACGATTGTGGTGGCGTCTGTTTCATGCATTTACGGTCTTGGAAGCCCAGAGGAATATCACAATTTGCACATATCGTTGCGAGAAGGAGAAGAGTTTGACCGTGATGAACTCATAAACCATCTTATCGCAATTCAATATACGAGGAATGATATTGATTTTAAGAGAACAACTTTCAGAGTTAAAGGGGATGTTGTCGATATATTTCCTGCAAACCAAAGCGAAATGGCAATTCGAGTGCGTTATTTTGGTGATGAAATTGAAAAGATTTATGAGTTTGACCCTGTCAGCGGAAATTTGATTAATGAAGTGAGTTATGTTGCGATTTATCCAGCAACACATTATGCGGTGGGAAGTAATACGCTTCACAAGGCGATTGAGCAGATTGAAAAAGACCGCGAAGACACAATTGCAGCATTTGAAAAGCATGGGAAACCACTTGAAGCAGAGCGAATTGGTCAACGCGTCGCATATGACTTGGAAATGATGAAGGAGGTGGGCTATTGCAGCGGAATTGAAAACTATTCACGCTATTTTGATGGACGAAAGTCCGGCGAGCCGCCATACACACTGATTGATTATTTCCCAAAAGATTTTTTGACAATTATTGATGAAAGTCATATGACAATTCCGCAAATCAGGGCGATGTATAATGGTGACAAAGCACGCAAAAATTCACTTGTTGATTATGGATTTCGTTTGGAAGCGGCAAGAGATAACAGACCACTTAAGTTTGACGAGTTTGAAGAGCGTTTAAGACAAACTATCTTTGTTTCGGCAACGCCGTCTGCATATGAACTTGAAAAGGCTGGACAGGTTGTTGAGCAAGTTATTCGTCCAACAGGGCTTCTTGACCCAAAGATTGAAATTAAACCAATCAAAAATCAGATTGAAGAACTTATGCAAGAGTGCCGAAAAACCATTGACCGTGGTGCGAGGGTGCTTGTGACGACATTGACAAAAAAGATGGCTGAAAGTTTGACAACATATCTTGCTGACCGCGAGTTTAAAGTCAAATATTTACACAGCGAGATTGACACAATGGAGCGTGTGGAAATCATAAACGGCTTAAGGCAAGGAGAGTTTGATGTTTTGGTTGGCATCAATCTTTTGCGTGAGGGTTTGGATATGCCAGAAGTTGAACTGGTTTGCATTTTGGATGCGGATAAAGAAGGCTTTTTGCGAAGCGAGGGGGCGCTTATTCAGACAATTGGGCGTGCGGCGAGAAATGCGAACGGCAGAGTTGTAATGTTTGCCGATACGGTTACAAAATCAATGCAAAAAGCGATTGATGAAACAGAGCGTAGACGTGCCATTCAAGAGAAGTTTAATGTAGAACATGGAATTGTTCCCAAAACAATCATTAAAGAAATTAAGAATACTCTTGATATTTCAAAGAAGGTCAGCGAAAATTCGATTGCAAGAAAAGATATTCCTCAAGAAATTGACCGTTTGACTTCGCTTATGAAGATCGCTTCCTCTCAACTTGATTTTGAAAGGGCGATTGAATTGAGAAATAAGATAAACAACTTGAAAAAGCGTTTAAATCGCAAAGAAAAAATTTAAAATTATCCAAAAATTTTTAAGTATTATTAATTTTGTTTGCAATAATACTTTTAAACTTAGACTAAAATTTATTTAATTTACAAACAGCACAAGTTTTTGTGTTGTTTTTCTTTTCGAATTTTATAAAATGTGCTAAAATTGTTAAGAATAAAAAGGATATGAAGATGAAAAATTCGATTATAATCAGAGGGGCAAAGGAAAACAACTTAAAAAACATTGACTTGGAACTTCCAAGAGATAAGTTTATTGTTTTTACTGGGGTGAGCGGTTCTGGGAAAAGTTCGCTTGCTTTTGGAACAATTTTTGCCGAGGGACAAAGACGATATATTGAAAGCCTTTCTTCCTATGCGCGTCAATTTTTGGGTGCGGCACAAAAACCTGATGTTGAAGTTATTGAGGGGCTTTCGCC
>CAZQFT010000081.1:0-5024 GCA_964592565.1 uncultured Lachnospiraceae bacterium | reverse complement strand
TTATGTCAAAGAAGGTTATGAATTTAATGTTGAAAACTTTGTTAAGACTTTAAACACTTACAAATCGGTTGACGCAAGTGAAGCGTTCTGCACACTGTCATCTGATGGAAGTGATACTACTAAATATAGTTTCATTTTGAATATGACAGTTTTAAACAAAGACGACTTTGGTGAGACATTTGAAATTAAGGCTCAAACGACTGAGCAAGAAAAAGAAAACAACACTTGGATTTGGATTGTTGTAGGCGTAGGTGGTGGGCTTTTGCTTATTGGTCTTGTCATTTTGATTATTGTTCTTGTTCGTCGCAATCGTTTTGGCGGTGGCAGCAGTGGCTCGTTTAAGAGTTACAAAAAAGGAATGTATTATTAATTATTCAAAATACAAATTTAAAAAGGCTGAGAATTACAGCCTTTTTTTGTTTAAAATGCATTGACATTCAAGCTAATTATGTTATAATATAATTATGAAGAAATTTTTTAAAAATTGGACATTATTTGAAAGCTTATTGCTTGTTTTCAGCATAGTTGCGGTTTTGACTGTTGGAATTTGCTTTAAAAGTGATGTTTTGACGATTGTTACATCTATTGTTGGAATCATTTGTGCATTGCTGCTTGCAAAAGGGTTGGTTTTGGGACAATTTTTCGGTTTGGCAATTGTTGTTTTATATTCCATAGTCAGTTATTTAAATGGGTTTTACGGCGAAATGATAATCTACATTGCCATTATGTTCCCTATGTATATCTGGGGCATTGTGGAATGGATAAGAAACAGAAATAATGACACAACAAAAACTGTTGAAGTTAATGAAATTAGATGGAAAGAATGGGTTTGCTTATCGGTTTGTGCGGCAGGGGCTTTTGTTGGATTTTATTTCATGCTTAAAGCGTTGAACACAAGTCAGTTGATTGTCAGCACGCTTTCTGTTGTTGATAATATTTTTGCGGTGTATTTGTTGGCACGCAGAAGTAAATATGGATTTGTTTCTTACATTGTGAATGACTTAATCCTCATTGTTTTGTGGGGGGCTTCAGTCGTCTGCGGAAACTGGGCAATGCTTGCAATGGCATTAAACCCTGTTGTGAATTTGGTGAATGACATTTATGGTGTAGTCAATTGGTCGAGGATGCAAAAACAACAAAAATTGGCAAAAGAGAGGGAAGTTTAGAGAAAAAGAATTAGTCGATGCTAATTCTTTTTTTGTCATATTAAACCAAATAGTCGGTCACGAAAAAGGGATTGCCTGGCAAGTTTTGTTCGCAAAAGAAAGTAAAATTATGCGGCGTTCTTGATGTTTTGTGCAATCGTGTTGTCAACGATGTTTGCCCAGTTTGAACGCTCAGTGATTACTCCAGCGTTAAGCATAACATTCATAAGGTTGTTGAAACTGCTTTCTGTCATAATCATATCACTTGACCACGCACTGATTGCGATGTATTGCTCGACAGCAACTTTAAGTTCTTCAACAGTGCTTCCTTCAAAAGATGGTAAAAGTGCTTGCGCAACAGTCGCTGAGTTGTTTGTTATGATGAAATTGTAGGCTTTTGAAACCGCTCTTAAAAACTTTTCTGCAACATCGCCATGCTCTTTCAAATAACTCTCCTTTGCTGCGAAACAAGTATATGGAATACTTCCAGAAAGTTCGCCTAGACTTGCAACAATGTGCCCTTTGTTTTGATTTACAATGTTTGTTGCAGTTGGCTCGAACAGGGTGCAATATTTGATGCTGGCATCATTTTCATATACGCTTGCTGTCAAGTTGAAAGCAACATCTGTACGCAGGTTGATTTCATTATCACCAGTCCCGATTGTGTAGCCGTTGTTTTCGATAATGTATTCAAGTGTCATTGCAGGAAGTCCGCCTTGGCGTCCGCCTATAATTGTTTCGCCAACAAGGTCAGCAAGTGTGAAATTTGTGTTTTCCTCTTTTGATACGATGAAAGAGCCGTCACATTGTGTTAGTTGACCAAAAACAACAGGTTTATCGGCAATTCCTTCGCCTTGAGTGTAGACAACAGTTTCAGGGCCTGCCAAAATTATGTCTGCTGAGCCAGAAATAAGTGAACTCATCGAGGCATCAGAACCGCCACCGTTTGTGAGAGTCACTTCCAAGCCTTCCTCTTCAAAGAAATCTTGATTGATTGCCACATAAAGTGGGGCGTAGAAAATGCTGTGAGTTACTTCGTTAAGTTCGATTTTGTTCCAATCTTTTCCGCCACAGCCAGTTGCCAAAAGGCCAGTTGTCACAAACATAAGCAGTGCCATGCTGACTATGCCGATTTTTTTCCAAATTTTCATTTTTCCTCCTTACAAAAGAAAGATATGCAATTTTCAGCAATTTTGTTTGCAATTGCTTTTTATTTACTTGCAAATGATTGTTATTTGTGCTAAAATAATGCCATTGGAGAATGTTATGGACATACGAATTGCGACCATCAAAGAGTTGGAAGATTGGTGGAACAAAAAAATTGAAAAACAACCAAACAATCCTGCTTACAAAATCTGGAAAGAAACCTTTGTCAAGGGAAATGTTGAGGGCTCAAGAAAGACATTTTTTGTTTTCAACGAAAATGGATATGTCGGACAAGGCACTTTGCTTTTGGAAAGCGAAGATAAAGACATGACTGGGGATGGCAAGGCTGAGATTATTAAACTTGAAATCAATCCAGAATTCAGAGGGCAAGGCATTGCGACAAAGATTTATGAAACAATCAAAAACTATGCAAAAAGTGTCGGTGTAAAAACATTGACAATCGGTGTTGAGCCTTGTGAAGTCAGAAACATGCAAATTTACTTTCACTGGGGTTTTGTAAACTATTTGAAACTCATTACTGAAACTTTTCCACCACGAGTCGCCGGTGGCGAGGGCGAAGTGATTACGGTTTTATGTTATTCAAAAACAATTTAAAATAAATTCAGAAAATAAAGAGGTATAAAATGTTAGATAATAAATATAATTTCGCTGAAAAAGAAGCAAAATGGCAAGATTATTGGCAAGAAAAAGGAATTTATAAATTTGATAAAAACAGCAATAAAAAGGTGTACTCAATTGATACACCACCGCCAACGGTAAATGGCAAAATTCACATGGGGCATCTGTCATCTTATATGCACATTGAAACAATTGCTCGCCACCACAGAATGAAAGGTGAAAATGTTTATTTTCCGCTTGGGTTTGATGACAATGGGCTTCCAACAGAAAGATATGTAGAGAAAAAATTCAATAAAAAAGCACATGAAATGTCACGCGAAGAATTTATTGATTTGTGCTTAAACACTACGGCGGAACTTGAAAAGGAATTTCATGCACTGTATAAAAGTGCTGGTTTTTCGTGTAATTTGACGGATAACTATTCTTCAATTTCTAAACGCACTCAACAAATTTCTCAAAAATCATTCATTGAACTTTATAAGAAAGGATTGATTTATCACGCAGAAGCACCAGCACTTTGGTGTACTGAATGCCAAACGGCAGTTGCTCAAAGTGAGCTTGAAAATCAAGACATTGAAAGCACATTCAACTATATTAAATTTTATGTTGAGGGCAGTGATGAATATGTTGTTGTTGCAACAACAAGACCGGAAATGCTTCCTGCCTGTGACTGCGTGTTTATAAACCCAAAAGATGCTAAAAATTCTCATCTTTTAGGCAAAAAATTGGTTGTGCCACACTTTGGATTTGCGGTTCCTGTGCTTACAGATGACCTTGTAGATATGGAAAAGGGCAGTGGTGTTGTTATGTGCTGTACTTTTGGTGACACCGTTGATAAAGAATGGCAAAGAAAACATAATCTTCCAATTAAAGAGGCTTTCAACAATGCTGGACGTATGACGGCACTTGCCGGTGAGTTTGAAGGGATGAAAATCAAACAAGCAAGACTTGCAATTATTGAAAAACTTAAAGAAGAAGGGCTTTTGATTAAGCAAGAGGAGTTGACTCATGCTGTTTCAACTCATGAAAGATGCGGAACTCCTATTGAAATTGTTGTAAAAAAACAATGGTTTATTGATGTGCTTTCTCATAAGCAAGAAATTTATGATGCCGGCTTAAAACTTAACTGGCATCCAGAAAATATGCGTGCAAGATTTTTAAATTGGGTTGAAAATCTTCAATGGAACTGGTGTATTTCGCGTCAAAGATATTATGGAGTGCCATTCCCAGTTTGGTATTGTAAAAAATGTGGTCATGTTCATGTTGCAGATGAAAGTGAACTTCCTGTAAATCCGCTTAGTACAACTCCAAAATGTTCTTGTGAATGCGGATGTAATGACTGGGTGCCAGAAAGTGACGTTATGGACACATGGGCAACAAGCAGTTTGACTCCACAAATTTGCTGTGACTTAGTTACTGGCAAAGGGTTGGACGACACAATGGTTCCAATGAACCTTCGTCCAAATGCTCACGATAATATCCGCGTTTGGGATTTTTACACAGTTGTGAAAAGTTTGTATCACTTTGACAAACTTCCTTGGACGGACCTTATGATTTCTGGCTATGTCACTAGTCCAGACGGAAGCAAACTTTCTAAAAAGAGCGGAAACAACAAAAATTCTCCACAAGATATCATAAAGCAATATTCTGCCGATGTAACAAGATATTGGGCAAACAATTTGTCACTTGGAAAAGACACTTGCTTCTCACTTGACAGTTTTGATGCTGGAAAGAAACTTGCAAATAAAATTTGGAACGCATCTAAGTTTGTTTTGTCGTTCTTGTATGACTATACGCCAAAACAAGTCGAACTTTTGCCAATGGACAAGTGGGTGCTTGAAAAATATAAAAAAGTCTTCAAGTCTTTCATGAAAAACCTTGATAGATATGAAATTTCACTTGCACTCAACGAAGCAGAAAGATTTTTCTGGGATTTCTGTGATGATTATATTGAACTTGTTAAGCGTAGACTTTATAATCCAGATGTATATGGCGAAAAAGCCACAGAAAGTGCAAAATATGCTTCATATTATGTTTTGCTTGGCATTTTAAAGATGTTCTCTGTCTTCATGCCTCATTTGTGCGAAGAAATTT
>CAZQFT010000080.1:1670-5090 GCA_964592565.1 uncultured Lachnospiraceae bacterium | reverse complement strand
AAATCTTGTTAGACATCCTCTGTCAGTTCCAAAAACCGTTGAGGTGAATGTTATTCTTGTTTAAATTTGTTTAATCAATATGTTGTATAATAATGCTTAAAAATACAAAAAAACACTATGTTTAGTGCTCTTTGTCTGGCGGAGAGTTAGGGATTCGAACCCCAGGAGGCTTTCACCTCAACGGTTTTCAAGACCGCCGCTTTCGACCGCTCAGCCAACTCTCCATTTTCTGTTTGTGCAACATTTTCTATCGGTTACGACACAAGTATAACACAAACAATTATTATTTTTCAAGTGATTTTTAAAAAAAATTTCAAATTTTAAAAATTTTATAGCACTACATCCCTTTGTGCTTTAAATTTTGTATTAAAAGATATTTTTATTCATTTTGTAAAATAAAATTGCACATAATTTTATTACTTCTAATCAATTTAGTAATTTTCATCTATTAATATAAACAGAAACATATCTTTGGGGATTTAATATGTTTCTGCCATGCAATAATCTTATTTAAATTCTATTTTTCTTTTTATATAATCCGAAATTATAGTACTCTGCAACTAATCGAATAAGTTCTCCAGCAGTTGGCTTATCTTTAATTGTATAAAGATCGTCGCCGATAAGTTTGTTTAAACTTTCAAAATTTTTAAACAAAAATGTATTGTCAATTGCGTGTCTGATATTCCTTTCGATATTTGAAGATTTTGCGATGTTAAAGTGTTCCCCAACCTTAACATACAATCCTTTACATACACCATGGATTAGTGACGGATCAAGAATAACAAGTTCTATTGCATAACTTAAATAATTAAAACCTCTTAAATCACATCTAATTCCAATTTGTATTAAAGTCATAGTGATAACTTTTCGCATTTCTAATAATTTTTTGTCGCTCATTTTTTACTCCTTTTTTTTACTCACCTATGTAACATTTATATTATATCATACAAAATTGCAAATCTCAAGTCATTTTACAATATTTTACAATTATTTGCAATTTTTAATTTTTCTGATAGTATATTTTTATTTTTTTTCTTGGTCTATTTTTACAAATTTGTTATATTTCTTAAACTCTTCATAAAAATATTTGTTTGTAAACTCCACTTTTTTATTGCAGTCCAAATTGCTAGATCTCAGTAAAATAAGTTCCTCTAGCATCACTCTCACGTCCTCCTTTTAACGCTTCTAGATTTGTAATACGAAGGTGCTTTAATTATAACATAATTCAGCTTAATTTGTAAAATAATTTTTCAAAATATTACAAAATTAGTTGAGGGCTTTTTACAAAATCAACCAATAAAAAACAGGATATGTTCATTATCCTGTTTTTCTTATTTTATATACCTCTTCTTTCTGTTATAAAATAGGGGAGAAAAGACGGAATATCGCCTGCAAAAACTTTGTCAGCCATCTTTTCTTTTTAAAATATTCGACATCTACCTTTTGGGAATTCGCAAGATCTTCTGCAAAATAATCTTTATATTCTGCATTCATTTTTTTGTCATAAATAATTACTGTATCTTCAAAATTAAGTCCAAAAGAACGATTGTCTAGATTGCAAGTGCCAACTGAAACTTTATTGTCGTCTACAACTATTGTTTTTGCGTGCAAGAATCCTTCGTATAAATAAACTTCAGCACCCAACTCGGCAATATCTTTAAGGTAACTAAGCGTAACCATATAGATTGTTCTTTTGTCTGGCTTGTGTGGAACCATAATTTTTACCTTTACTCCGCTTGCAATTGCAATTCTGAGTGCACTCATAAAACTTTCATCTGGAATGAAATATGGCGTTTGGATTAAAATTTCGGCCTTTGCATTCGTTATCATTTTGATAAAAGTTTCTTTGATGTATTGAATTGGAGAGTTTGGCCCAGACACGACCACCTGCATATAAGAATTTCCAAATCTTTCTGGTGTTGGATAGTACCCCTTTTTAATGTAATCAATCGATTCTAAATCTTCTTTTTTTACATATCTCCAATCATTGATAAATGCAGTTTGTAATGGATACACTCCAGGACCTTCAATACGTATATGCGTATCCCTCCATGGCGAAACCCTTTTCTTTTTTCCCATGTGGTCGTCTCTGACATTAATACCCCCAGTATATGCAATCTTCCCATCGATGACAACAATCTTTTTATGATTTCGATAATTCATTTTTAAGTTGATTAAACGAATATTTCCAAATGGAGGAAAAAATTCTGCAACTTGCCCGCCCGCTTTCTTAAGTTTGCGGAAAAACCTACGCGGAGCACCCAAGCACCCAATTGAGTCATAAATTAAGTTGACAGACACTCCTTCTTTTGCCTTTCTGATTAATACATCCATTACCCTTTTGCCAGTTGAGTCATCTGCAAAAATATAATATTCAATGTTAATACTGCTTTTAGCACTCTCTAAATCCTTTACAAGTGCATCTATCTTATCCTGCCCCCAAACAAAGAATTTGATGTCCGTTTTTGGACAAAGCACACTTCCATAGTTGTACGCACAATTAATTAGCCCCATATCTTCCGACAAAAATTTGACTTCTTCTTGAGTCGAAAGATATTCTGTAATCGCTTTGTCATATTCAAACTCATAAAGTTGATGTTTCTTTAACATCCTCTTTATTCTGATTGACAGTCCGCTGCCGGAAACGATGTATAAGATAAACCCAATCACCGGAAACGCCGTCAATATCGTCATCCAACTTATTATGCTTGATAAACTTTTTCTTTCAAGAAAAATCATTGAAATCAAAAGCAAGAAATTCATACCAATTTGCGTTATAAAAATCCAAAACCAAAGATCCATTTTTATTTTTTCCTTTTAAGCCACCACTCCTGCTGAAATTGTTACTTTATATACTCCATCTTCTTCAGTCTTTGCAATTAAAACGACCTCTTCTCCCAGTGTCACATCAATCGATGTAGTTTTTACTAAAGCACCATTGTTCACCGAATAATATACAATGGTCGCTCCTTCCTCAATTTCTGTCCCATCAATAACTTCTTCATTAAATGATGTTACTGCAATTGTCCCTATTTCATCACTTGAGATTGAAACGTTTGAAGTAATTGAGATACGCTTGAATTTATAATAACTGACCGAAAAAAAAGCAAAGAATTCTTCCTCTACTGAACCCGCATTTGTTTCATCAAGCCCTGAAGAAGCGTCCCAGTTGTAATACTTAACTTCTTTTGACGAGTCTGTTATGTTAAGGCTTGCCAGCACTGCATTCTTGATTGTCGTTTCATCAACTGTTTCAAGATAGATGTCATAAACTTTTGCATAAATCAAGATGTCAAACTTATAGTAATATGTTCCAACTTGAACCAAATAGGTGTCACGAGAACTTACTTCTGCGTCAACAACTGTCACTTCGGTCAACTTTTCGCCAACAAGTTTGAAGTATCTAACTGATGTCGAATC
>CAZQFT010000080.1:0-1660 GCA_964592565.1 uncultured Lachnospiraceae bacterium | reverse complement strand
CTTTCTAAGATATGTCCATAATTTTTATCATCTTTTCTTATTTCTGAATTTAAAGCCGAGAGTTCAAAAGAATTGTCTGCAGTTGTGTCACAAATCAATGCATATTTGCCCTCATATTTATAGAATTTAAACAAGAATCTATAGAATTTAGTCACTCCACTTGCATTTCTGTATGTGACAAGATATTTTGTATTATCTATTAAAAGCGTTGTAGTTGTAGCATCAGTCAAAGAATATCCATCAATAACTTCAAGCGTCCAAGCAACTGGATATGTGTAATTGCCATCAGTTTTGTCATTAAAGTCACTTACTGACTTAAGATTATCTGTTGAAAGCCCTGAAATTGTTGAAGCAATCTTATCACTTACCAATGTAAGAATGTCAGAAGACTCAACCTCCAAAGTTTTTTCTGTTACCGAAGAACCAATAATCTTCACTGTAAGATTAATAAGTTTCAACGATTGATTTCCTTCTGAATCAACTCCGTGCATAAGAATTTCATTTGCCAATTGTGTATGTTCTCCATATTCAAACGATACGCTTGTCAGGGTTGCAAAAGTTTTTTTGTCATAGAATGTATATGTCGCACCATCATCCTCTGCAAGTTGACTAAGGTTGTAAACCTCATATTTTTGAAGCGCAATACTCCTGTATTCTTCAGTTCCATAAATGTAGTAAGTATATTTAACATTCTTAATCGAGCCATCTGCTGTATTTGCAGCGAGATATTCCTTTTCAAAAATGCCACTCACAGCAACTTTTGATGTGTATCTCAAGTATATTGTGTCATCTGAATTATATCCGTCTAATTTAACCTCTTGGGTTGTGGTTAAATTAATTGGAGTTATGCCGGAGATATTATCATCCGTAATTTTCTCCGTCGACATCCATAAGTCAACGCTTGAATAAGCATTTTCTGGAATAATCACTGAAACCGTTTTCACTCCTTCCTTTACAGTAAATGAACCATCGCTTATTATTTCGCCATCATATTTTACCTTGACATTCTCAACATTTATCAAAACATTATTCGAGTCACATTTTTTCACATTGTTTAAATTTGTATCTGAATCTATTATTTTTTCATACCAAGTATAGTTCCCATCTAACTCTTGGTAATACCCACCCATGGTGAGTTTTGAAAGATCACCATTATCAAATGATTCTGTTTCATTTATTGTTGTGTCGTAAATAAGAATGGTTATGTCATCAATAAGATATTGTACTGCACCTCCCGTGCTGCTTCTTCCTGTTACAACAACATCAATTGTATGAACCCCTGTCGTTGTAAATGTCCAAGAATTGAGGTTTCCATAATATATGTATGGATCTGGAGTGTTAAGAGAATCATATACAATATGATAATTTCTGTTTGTTAAATCAGAAATCGTAACACTTCCTAAAGAAGTCTTAACATATTCTAAAGTCATATGTCCAAACATGCTTTCAAAGTCAACTGTCGTGCCAACAAGATAACTGTATTGCGTTGTGTCTGTTAGTTTATTATCAGCAAAGCCTGTTAGCGTTGGAGGAGTACCTTTTTGGGCAATTAATGAACCATGCTCATCTCCAGCAGTTCCAAGAGTTATAACATCTCCATTAACAATGGAACTTCCAGAATGGCGGTTTCCATCATTAACAAATCCAGAAACACTTGGGT
>CAZQFT010000079.1:0-5171 GCA_964592565.1 uncultured Lachnospiraceae bacterium | reverse complement strand
CTGTCAAAATCTTGTCTGCCACTCCAACAAGCGGAAGAACTTGTGTTAAGTCATAATAAGTTCCAATGATTTCAAATCCACTTTCTGCCAAACTTAAATCAGCAAAAATTTCAACTCCACCAAATCCAATTTCAACACAAGAAATTAAATCTTCTGTTTTTGTCAATTTGATTTGCAATCCACTATTCCAAAGCATTGTAAAATCAGTGTCAGTTTGCAAAGTATCATCAGGCAAAAATGCGTCAATTTTGTCACTATTTCCAAAGAGGGTACCAAGAATTGTCATTGCCTGTTCTTGCGCCGTCATCTCTTCAGGATTAATGCCTGTAGAATCCTTGATAAAATCATTAACAAATTCTGCCACCGTTTTAGATGTTTGATTTTCAACAATTTGATTTATTTCAGTTTCCCATTCAGAATAATCGTTTATATCAAACGAAATTTTTAACCCATTCGCATCAACATAAACTATTGGGGCACTGTAAGCAACCTCAATCGCAATTCCATCAATTTCGGTAATGGCCTTTACTTGAAGTTCGCCATCGTTTTGATAATAAATTTTACCTTCGTAAGATCCTCTTTCAAGAAGAACATCTACATCTGCAACAACATAAGGATTTTTAAATGTGTTTTGTGCGTAACCAATGTATTCTGTCAACCCAGTCATATCAATTTCGTCACCTGTTTCACCATAGGAAACATCGATATCTGGTTGATTCATTCGAGTGTTTGTCATATTGAATTTAATGGCATTACCCTTAATCAATATGTCATTTACCTTCGCAGATACTATATCAAAATTTTGGTCACAATCGAGCGTAGCAGAAATCACATTGCTTATGTTGAAAATAAATCTGTGTCCACCATTATCAAGTTTCTTATATTCTGGATCTGTAACTTTTGCCATAAAAGCGTTCATGTCAAAATTTTCAAAATCAATTCCTAATGTTTCGCCTACGCCGGCAAAAGAACTTGGGTCAAGCCCAAGGGTTTCGGTAATAAAATTCAAAATTGCATCAACATCCAACTCTCCGCCGTTTGATGTCGTATCAAATTTATAAACATTTTCATTTATTTCAAGATAGAAGTTTGGTTCTAGATGTTTCGCCTGAAGATCAAAAACTTCTTCATTGTAAATCAAATCAATATCAAGCGCTAATTGAGAGCCCTCCATTTCAAAAACAACATTACCTTCCGCTGACAAAGACATATCTTTGTTTTCAAAAGACAAACTAAAGTCTGTTTCAAGATTTTGGAATGACATCATGTTTGCCATAAACTCTTGAAAAGGCTTCATTTCATAGGCATCCGTATTCCCCGGCTCAGTTGGCACTGCAACAGGTTTGAAAAACTGTGTATATCCAAAGAAAACCGAAAGTGTCACAAAGAAATATAAAGTAAACGCTTTAAACATCTTTGATACAAAATTTTTTGATTGCTTATTTGGTCTTTCCATAATCCACACCTCCTAAGCCACAACGGCGTCGCCATATGTAAAATGGTCAACGAAAGAATCCGTTACACCCGCCTTTCCAATTACAGGAGCATTGTAAACAGTGTAATTTTCATCATAAACGATTTTTTGAAATAAGAAATTGGAATCGACCGTTACTGTCATTTTTGCATAACTCCACTCTGGGAGAGAATATCCACTTGAAAACAAAACTTCATATGAATAATATAGTGCAGCCTTTTCAAGATTTTCACCTGACAAACTGATTTCAAATGTATAAGTTCCATCTCCATTGTCAACAACTGCAGACATTGACTCTGCATTGCATGTTTTATCAGAAATGATGTATGGCATTACAGAACTGTTTGGCGTTGTTTTGAATATTTCATAGTATTGGTCTTTTGTATAAAGATCTCCTTTGCCAGAGAATGTCGCAGTCAAGCCTTCTGAACTCGCATTTGGATCAGCAAAGATACCGTTTTTGTTGATATAAATTTGATTTGGAGAATTATAGTTGTAAGTAATGCGAGAGCAAATGTTCGGGGTTGTAATTCCAAGCACATTTTTTGATGGACTAAGTTTGTCGTAAGTCAATACATCCCCATTCTTGATTTTTATACTGTGCATCTCAACTGGAACACCAGCAGAAACAACCCTACCAGTCATTTCTTTTTTAAATTTGTCTTGCAAAGAAAGTTTATACTCTGCAATTTGCCAAATTTCAACGGCATCAAACTCCGTAACACTTTTGCCTGTTGAACGATTATAAAGTTCCAGAACTTCTGCCTCTGTCGCACGCAACTCTGCCTCTGTTTCAGTTCTTCCTTCAGGAGCGGCATTCATGTCCAAATAAATTTTTCCAATAGAAAGACCAGTTGCAACCGCAACTGCACAAATCAAAACCACTCCAAAAATTCTTTTATATATATGTGTCACTGACAACCTCAAATTATTTAAAATTTTTTAAGTATTTCTTGCAAGTTCATAATTATATGCATAGTGTAACATATATAAATGAAAAAGTCAAGAAAAATAGTTAAAGAATTTTAAATATTATATGTTGCGAAACAAAGTTTTCAGAACAAGGCTTTTTGCCCTTATTTTCGCTGCAAAAACACAACCGTCTCCATGTTTGTGGTATTTGGAAACATATCAAAAATTTTTATTTTTTCAATATTGTAAAAATCCTTCAAAACTGCCAAATCTCGCACTATAGTTGAAAAATTACATGATATATATATCAATCTTTCAATATTTTTCGCATTTATTGCATCTAAAACAATTTTTGTACAACCCTCTCTTGCAGGGTCAAGAATAATCATATCGATTCTATCACGCAACAACACTTGAGAAATCTTTTCCTCAACTCTTCCGCATATATTCTCAACATTGCTCAATTGTTCAGTTAATTTCTCAGCAGCTTCATGTGCAGAAAATTGATACTCAATTCCATAAACAAACTTTACATACTTAGACAATAATGCCGTCAGTAGTCCCTGTCCAGAATAAGCATTAACAACTCTCATCCCTTTGGCGTTTTGTAAAACATAAGCATACATTTTCTTCGCAACATCATCATTGATTTGGTTGAAGGCTGAGATATCTATTTCAAAATCATATTCGTCATATTTTTTAATCAATTTTTCTTCGCCTTGAACACAAGAAACTTTTGTTTTATTACTCTCCAAAACCTCTCCATAGGCAAAAAAGATTGAATAATCAGATAATTTTTCATTTTTTTTGAATTTTATGCCGTATTTCTGAGAATTTTTATCAAACAGAAAACAAATGCCAATGTTGTCATCGACCTGTTTTATGTAAACATGCTTCAGGGTTTTATATTCAACAACCTTTAAATACTCCGACACAGTCTTAATCGTTTTGTTTATCTGTTCAGTGGCCAGTGGACAACAATCAATTTCAAAAAACTCATTGCTTTTGGCTTTAAAGTAACCAAGTTTTCCCGACCTTACCTCAAGTTTTATCTTGTTTCGATAACCAAACCTATCTTTGCTTTCAACAAACTCAATCTCGTCATTAAAACCAATCTTTGAAAATTCTCTTTTCAAGATGTTCCTTTTAATCTCAATTTCTTGCTCATAACTGCAATGCTGAAAGTCACACCCTCCACACTTTTCAAAGTAAGGACATTTTGGTTCACATCTTTTTGCGCACGCCTTAACAATATTTACAACTTTACCTTGTGCAAACTTGGAGTTTTCTTTGACAATTTCAACTTCAACAGTTTCGCCAACCAGTGTTTTTGGCACAAAAACAACTTTGCCATCCACTCTGCCAACGCCTGCACCTTCATATGAAATATCTTCAATCAAAATCTTCTTCATGTCTTGATTATAACACAAAAAACGCCTTAAATCATAAAGAATTAAAGCGTTTTGTTTTTTTCTTCTATTTTTTTTATTTGCTCTTTCACTTTTTCTTGATTTCTCAAGTCCAAAAATACACTGACTGCCAATGCAGATGTCTTAAGGTCTTTTGCATTTTCAAATTCTGTCCCTATCGCTTTGTCAAAATGACCATTTAAAATTTCATCCGCAAGCAATGTTCTTCCCCCAAACAATTCTTCAATCAATTTAACCGAGGTCTTTAAAATATCACTTTCAATGCGTTTTTTTATTTTTTCATCGTCTTTTGTGCGAAAATATTTATAAAAATCATCATATTTTTCAATTTTTTCAACATTTTCACTTAAATTTTGAAGTCCGTATAAATTTGTTACCTCATAAATAATCCCACCAACTTGATAAGCCTTGTTTGAAAGATATCTTTTCATGATAGAAAGAGATGTGTTCGCCCTGCTATATATAAATTTCTGTTTTTCATAAATTTTGCGTGCACTGTGATTGTTATGCCCCACAGACAAGGTTGCAACATCATAACCTTTAAACTTTGCAAACTGCAAAGTCTTTTCAATCAGCGCTTTCCCATAGCCTTTTCCTCGTGAAGAAGGATGAACATAAAGGTCAGCAAGATAAATGTCATTCCCTTCGTCTAAAACACTTGCAAACCCACAAATTTCGCCATATTCATCAACCGCACAAATAACAGACTTGTCATCAATGCTTTGAACAACACTTTCCAAAGATTTTGTAAAAATAAAATCACAATCCTCAATAAGCGACATAAGTTCTTTTTTTTCAGTTGTCGGAATCTGTTTTTCACTAAAATAATGCTTAAATCTCATAGAGAAATTCTATCATATTTACACATTTTTTTCAATAGTTTGTATCAAAAAAGCACAAATTTTATAAAATTTTATGAAATTTTTATGCTTTTCATAAAAACTAACTTTTTTAACTAAGATTTATTTAAAAATTTACATCCACTTGACAAATCTTTTTAATATATGTAAAATAAAATCAGTTTTGCAAGAGTGGCGGAACGGCAGACGCGCAAGTTTCAGATGCTTGTGATGGCAACATCATGTGGGTTCAAATCCCATCTCTTGCACCAAAATCTTAAATGAAGACAAATCAATCACTATCAAATTATTATACGCAGGAGTAAAACTAAAATGAAATTTTCTTATAGAACAAAATTTACATGTGCATCAGAAATTCAATTTGAAATAAATGACAACATTATTACAAACATAAAGTTTATTGGTGGTTGCAATGGAAACCTTAAAGCCATTGCCAAACTTGTTGACGGTTTGACGGTTGAACAAATTGAAGAAAAACTTAAGGGCAACACATGC
>CAZQFT010000078.1:0-5363 GCA_964592565.1 uncultured Lachnospiraceae bacterium | reverse complement strand
GCAGCGATTTCTTCAATTTTATTTTCTTCTAAGTTTTCCATATTTAAATTCCTTTTAATTGGATTTAGGGGTGCTTTTTGACGATTTTTTCCCTTATATTATATAAATATACTATATTATATCATATATATGGAAAAAAAGAAAGTGATTTTGAAAAATAAATGGCGAAGTTTTGCTTTTAAATAGTCTTTTTAGGGCAGAATGTGATACATGCTGAACAGATTCTATTACCACAAAAACACAAATAAAAAACGCACCATAAAGATGTGTTTTAAATTTGCTTGAGCGATGTTAATAGAACTCCTTAATTTTTAAATTACTATGCTCTTTTTAATTTTTTTAAGTACATTTCAAAACCCAATACTTTCATTTTGTTTTTAGAGGTTTTTACAAATTCTTCAATTCGTTTTATTGCCAAATTATATTGGTCTTGTGTCGATTTCATTAATTCGATTATACAAACAGCACATGCTACTGCAACATTCTCATCGTCAGAATATAGCAAATTCATAAACTCCTCGCACACAGAATCTGTGTTATGAGATATTTTTTTTGCTATTTTTCTGTACTGATCAATGGCTGCATTATGAATTTTATTTGCACTTTTATCAGAATAATCAATTTCTTCATTGCTTATTTTTACATTTTCAATAAACTGTTTTATTAAAGCCAAAACATCATTTTCATTAAATCATTTCTCCTAATAATTCTAAAATTAACTGATAAAATCTGTCTTTTATTGATATTGTCAAACCCATTTTGTTTGACAGAGATTATTTCATTATCTTTTTTACTAATCTCAATAAATGTCTGAAAGTGTTTGATTTTTTGCTTCTTATGTTTATAAGGTCAGACCATATATAATTTATATCAAATAAAAAAAAGCCATATTTGAGTTCAACTATGGCTTTAAATTTGGTTGCGAGGACAGGATTTGAACCTGTGACCTCCGGGTTATGAGCCCGGCGAGCTTCCGAGCTGCTCTACCTCGCGTCATATGCAATATATTACTATAATTTTATTCCCAAAGTCAAGAGAATATGTAAAAAAAATTAAAAAAAATAGAAAAAACAACCACAAAGGGCTGTTTTAAATTAAAAATATTGAAAGTAGAATAAGCATAGATGCAAGATAAACAAGGTTTAAAAATTTGTTTTTTGCTGTGACAGACAGAATTGAATATGCTGCAAAAACAAGCATTCCAACGCTGTAAAGAATGTTTGCAAGCGACGTTGAATAAATCAAAACTGTCAAAACCTGTGTAATTGCCAAGCCAGCCGCAAAGAATACAAGGGCGTATGAAATAAGGTCAAATATGTTGATTTTTTTCTTGATTACAAGCAAAATAAATGTGCCTAATGCAGCGATTGCAAGCCCAAGCAGATAAAGATATACGCTTTCAAGCCCCAAAAACAGCCCACAAATTGACAAAAAGACGCTTGTAAGGCAAATTCCTATGCTTTTAAGCAAAAGTCCGTTGCTTTGGGCTAATTTGCCTTGAGTAGGTTTCGTAACATCAGAGGATTGAATTTCGTTTTCAACCTCATGAGCGGTTTCTGTATTTACCTCTTCATAAATTTCAGTTGAATTTTCTGCAAGATTTTGCTCAGAATCATTAGTTTGGGGATTTTCAACATTCATTTCTGGTGTTTTTTCTGTTTCAACTTCATCTTCTTTGTTTGGTCCATATACGATTTCTTTAATGTCAAACAGTGTTATGATTTGTGGGAGGATGCTTGCAATAAGCATTATGCTGAAGATTGAGAAGGCGTTTTTGAAATGTACAAGCACAAATGCACTGCAAAACAATGCGGTGATTGTCAAAATTTGCAACAAAAGAGAGATTACTTTATGTTTTTTAAGAAAGCAATCTACGACCGCCAGTATTAATGTGGCAGAAAACATGCAAATAACCGATGCCAATAACATAAGGATATTATAAACAAAAAACAAAAATTTGTCTAATGATTTTAAGATATTTACAAAAAGCACACATGATGAGAAATAATTTTTAAAGAATAAAATAAAAAAGGACAAGTTATTGTCCTCTTTAAAAATTATTTTGTTTGAGTGGCAGGCTTAAAACCGTCCTTCAACGAGATTGTTTTGTTGAACACAAGGCGGTCTTTTGTGCTGTCTTTATCGACACAATAATATCCCTTGCGGATAAATTGAAACTTGTCCTCAACCTTCACATCTTTCAAGAAGTTTTCTGCCAAAGCGGTGCTTTCAATAAGAGAGTTTGGCTCGAGAATATCTTTGATTTCGACACCGTCGGCGATTGCTTTTGTTGGATATTTATATTCAGGTTTAACAAGATTTTTAAAATCTCTTACAGTAATTTCAAAGCAGTTTTTCTCTGATACAAAGTGGATTGTTCCTTTGCACTTAATGCCAGAAGTGTCATTTCCGCTTTTTGTGTTTGGCAAATATTCACATTCAAGGTGGTCAATTTCGCCATTTTCAGCCATTACAACCTTGTTGCATTTAATGATGTATGCACCTTTAAGACGAACAATTCCGCCTTCAACAAGACGATTGTATTTTGGTGGTGGGTTAAGCGAGAAATCCTCTTTTTCAATGTAAATTACCTTGCTGAAAAGTGACTTGTGAGTTTCGGCATTTTCATCGTTTGGATTGTTTTCAATTTCAATTTCTTCGCTTTCTTTGTCATAGTTTGTAATAACCACTTTAAGTGGGTCTAAAACAACCATTGCGCGTGTGGCAATCTTGTTTAAGTCTTCGCGGACATAATATTCAAGAGCAGAATAAGGCACAGTCACTTCGATTGTGCTTCCCCAACCAACAGATTTGACGAAATCTTTAAGTGCCTTTGCAGTGTAACCACGGCGACGAATTCCAACAAGTGTTGGAAATCTTGGGTCGTCCCAACCACTTACAGCGCCACTGTTTACAAGTTGTTTTAAGTATCTTTTTCCAGTAAGTACATTTTCAAGAATTAAACGGCTGAACTCGCGTTGTTTAGGAGCAAAAGGCTTTCCCCAACCATGTTCAACAAACCATTCGTAGACAATTCGGTGGTCTTGAAAACCCTTGTCGCAAAGGCTGTAAGTTGTGCCTTCAAGGCAGTCTTCCATTGGATGTACAAAGTCATATTGTGGCCAAATGCACCACTTGTCGCCAACGCGATAGTGATGTTGTCTTGCGATTTTATACATAACAGGGTCACGCATGTTGATGTTTGGATGACTCATGTCAATTTTTGCGCGCAAAGTTTTGCTTCCGTCTGGATATTTTCCATCACGCATCTCTCTGAAAAGTTTAAGGTTTTCTTCTGGTGTGCGGTCGCGATATGGGCTGTTTTTTCCGGGTTCGGTCAAAGTTCCGCGAGTTTTGCTTACTTCTTCAGCGGTCAATTCGCAGACATAGGCATCGCCATTCATGATCATTTTTTCGGCAATGTTGTAAATTTCATCAAAATAAGATTCACTTGCGTAGACAAATTTTGCAGGCTTAAAGCCGAGCCATTCAAGGTCTGCCATATAACTGTCAGCAAATTCACCTTCTTCTTTGGTTGGATTTGAGTCATCCATACGCAAAATTGTTTTTCCGCCAAACTTTTTGGCAGTTTCAAAGTTGATTGTCCACGCCTTAGCATGTCCGATATACCAATAACCACTTGGCTCTGGCGGACAGCGAGTAATCACTTCTTTTGCTCTTCCTGCCTTGATGTCTGCAATGATTTCTTCTTCAAGTTCGTTGTCAGCAGTAAGATTGTCAATGTCAATTCCGTTAAAAATCATAATATTCTCCTAGATTGGAATTATTTTAAAGAAAACGAACAAAAATGTCAATAAAAATTGATAAAAATACTCATTTGGCCGTTTGGCATTAAAAATAAAATTGGAAACATTAAGAAAAAATTAAAATTCATCTCAAAAACTTAAAATAAATTAAATAATTATAAGAAAAAGACAAAAATTGTTTTGTAAATAAGAAAAAAATATGTAAAATGATATTAGAGTATTTATTTTATATATAATTACACGGAAAGCGCGACAAAAATAAAACTCAAAAAATATTTATTTTCCCTCGTAACTTTGCGGGGGGGGGTAAATTTTGAATGCAAAGAAAATTTTATTTTCAATACTTGGGTTGTTGATTGTAAGCGTTTCTATGTTTACATTTATTTTTCATCTTCCAAAATTGTTTGACGCTTCTGATGATGAAATTTCTGCATCATGGTCAGGTTTAGGAACAGAAGATGACCCATATTTGATTGAAACTTATGCCGACCTTCAAACGCTTGCAACAAATGTTAATGCTGGCGAAACTTACGAGGGAAAGTATTTCCGCCAAACTGCTAATATCGAAATTTCAAGTAGTTGGACATCTATAGGTTCAGGTGCAGCAGGTTCGAGTGTTGGAACTAATTATTTCGCTGGAGTTTATGATGGGAATTATTGTGAGATTTCAAACTTAACCGATACAATTTTTAATGGTGTATCTGGTGCAACCATTCAAAACATTAAGGTTGTTGATTCTACATTGTCAAACCCTGCAATTTTCTACACTGCAGTAGATTCAACTATTCAAAATTGTGCAACAATTAATACAACAATATCTTCACATGCTGCGATAGGTTATTGCCTGAATAGCACTTCAACACTGTCTTCTTGCTATAACACAGGTTCTGTGACGGGGAGTATGAATGCATCAGGAATTTGTTACCGTGGGCTAGGTGTAATTACCAATTGCTATAATTTGGGGAATGTTATAGCGGATGATACGGTTGCAGGAATTACTATATATGGAAAAGTCACAAATTCTTACAATCTTGGTACGATTGAAATTAAAAAGCTTTCACCAGAGCCTCCGTATAGTATAAGTGGTTCATCTGCAACAAATTGTTTTTCAAATAAGACATATACAATTGCAAATACAACCACAAACTGTTACAGTGGAAGTGAATGCGATGGAACAAATCCAGACTGGGAACTTTATGACAGTTGGGATTTTGAAAACACTTGGACATTTGTTGACGGAATGAATGATGGATATCCAGTTTTGCAATGGTCTTTGGAAAGATATACAATTACTTTTGATGCCAATGGTGGAAGCGGAACGATTATTGAGCCAATTTCTGTTCTGGTTGGCAGTGCAATTACTTTGCCAACTTCGGCAGGTGTTACAAAATCAGGATATAATTTTGCAGGCTGGAATTTGACTGCAACCACACAAACGACCCCTGATTATGCTGCGGGTGGGACATATACTGGCGATGCAGACATTACTCTTTATGCCAACTGGGTGGCAGTGCCTGTAAGTTTAACAATTAAGGTTTTGGCAGAAACTGACTTGGCGGGCTCAACTTACAACACAGCAATCAGTGGCTGGTCAGT
>CAZQFT010000077.1:696-5400 GCA_964592565.1 uncultured Lachnospiraceae bacterium | reverse complement strand
ATACATTTTGTTTTGTCCTCCTAAAATCCATTATATGCGAAAACTAAATTTAATGCCAACTTTTCTTTGTTCAGATGATTTAATACAAAACATGTAGTTAATTTAAATTGTAAAAGGAGTCAGAAAAAAAAGACTGAGCAACTGCCCAGTCTTTTATCTCCAATAGAAAGCTCTTAAAACATAGTTTCCATAAAGTTTAATCCAACTTTCAGACGAAAGATCTTTTTTACTGTCAACTTTACCAGTATATACACTACCGTTTGCCAAATCCGCTCCATAAACATACATTTTTGTCGTTTGTGCAGTGCTCCTGTAATAACAATTCTCCGCATTTGAAATTGTGCCACATGCAAACTGTGCAATTACAGAAGTATCTGAAGCATCTGTCTCTTCAGGTCCTTTCAACGCTCCTTCATTAAAGGATAATTTAAATGTGTTTCCATTTGCTTTTGAAGTTAATCCCGCAACATAATTAACATAGTTTTGATAATTTACATTCGCGTAATTTGATACTTTAACAAAAGAACAATTTTCTGCAAGCCCAACAACCCCAGCCACACATTGTTGAGTCGCAAAAGCCCCACCAATTGTAAAAGTTGCTGCTATGTATTTAGTGTCTGCATCATTATAAATTGCATCTGTAAAACTTGTAATGTATGTTTCATTCTCAAGTTTTGTTCCATAAACATCATAGAAAACAACATTTTCTGTTTCAACAACACAACTGAAATTATTTACATTGTCAAAAGAAGTATTTTTCGCCTTACCAACAACTGCTCCGACATTAGCATAGCCACAAACCTCGCCGCCAACAAGTGTAAAGTCTTGTAAAATCGCGTTTTCCACAACACCAAATAAGCCGATGTTTGAATAGAGCGTATATGCACTTCCATTAAACAATTTCAAGTTGCTAATCACATAGCCAGCACCATCAAAAATTCCTTTAAATGGGTTTTCTTCTGTTCCAATTGGCGACATTGAAACCTCAGACATATCAATATTTGCAGTAAGTCTTATAATGTCGTTTTCAAAGTCATCTTTGCCTTGCATAACTTGGTTGCTTATCCATGCCAATTCAGCACCTTCTTTAATGAAATATGTTGTTCTTTGAACATTAACTTTCGTATCCGGATCTCTATAGACTTCAGTCGAGTATTCTGGAGCAACTCCAGTCGCATCAAACTTAACATATTTTGCCACAATGGAAAGGCTTGAAATATTTGTTGCAGTGTTGAGAATTTTATGGCTTGGGTCAACATAATAAATATATTTCTTCTCTGTGCTAAGCAAAACATCTTTTCCATCCGCTTGTCGCAAATAGTATCCTGCAAACACATATCCTGCAAGTTTGTCAGCATACGCGGCATCTCGATAGTCATAAGCCTGCAAAGTTATCGGAGCATAATAGTAGGTTTCTACATATGAGTCTTCTTCTGTTGATGATTTTGCCAAATTATTTAAATTGTTAGTTTCAATGAAAGTATCTAGTGCTTTCTGTTGGGAAGTAAATGACACGGCGTATTTTACTTCTTTACCGTCTTTAATATCTTTAAGCAAACTTGCATCAAGCCCTTCAACACTCCCCTTGGTCGAATATGTTTGAAGTTTCATGAAGGTGTAAATGTCCAAAATTTTATCTGTGCGTGAAAGCCAATTGTTTTTATAAGCTGTAATCACAATATTATGCATATCGAGCAGATTTTCTCCAAGTTCAAGTTTTATATCTATTTCATTATCATCTTCAGTGGATTGTTTCAAATACACACCAAACAAATCAAATCCATCATTCACTTGCAAAGAGAGAATGTTTTCTTGGTCTGTTATTTTAACATCTAACAATGATGAAGCACCTGTTGCATCGGCTGAAGCTTTTATCAAAGCACTTCCTGCATATTCATCAGCAAACTCTACAAACCTGTTATATGGATTGTATATATCTGCCAATTTGTGGCTTATCATTGTAAACGAAACCGGAGTTCTGTTGACAACAATATCAAACGAATCCAAATTTACATCCCCCATAACCTTTATAAAATCATTAAAGGAATAGGTTTTTGTATATTTATGATTATACTTAGTATTATTATGAAGGTCACTAGGTTGAGTTTCAAACGTATGTAATTTGTCAACATAATTCTTATCAAGTTCTATCTCATCCAAAACCCCTTTGTTTGTTTCTTCAACAAATACTGAGAAAGTAAACTTGTATCCATAAGAGAAATATCCATCTGAATTATATTCTGTGGTTTCAGAACTACTTCCGTTTTGTTTCTCAATAATAAATTCTAATACATCAGAAATTTTTAGGTCTTCAAAACTTGTCTGCAACTCTCCTCCGAGTGCATTTAAGTAAGAAGAACCTTCATCCAAATAAGAGATTTCTCCGCTGTACCCAACTTGTTTATAGAACACATAAATTGTTGGTACTTTTAAATTAACAACTTTATAGTTCCAATCGTCATCATAGTAACCATATCTTGATTCAAAGGATGCGTCGGTTGTTGCGCCAAGGAAATATTTTGTATTATCCTCATCATAATTTTTATATAAATTCAAATAGGATGCCAATTTGAAGGGACTGCCCCAGTCTGACTGCCATTCTTTATCCGTTCCAATTCCTAAGAATTTATATCCCAGTGTTGGAGTTTGATCGAATTGAATCGTGTCACCATAATAAATCTTTTTTCTTGAAGTCGCATTTCCCCAAATATCGTAAGTAGGAGTAATCTCTGAAACTTCCCCTATTTCTTCTGTTGTAGTTTTATAAGTGTAAGGAGAGGATGCTGGGTCTTTTGTTGCATCAATATAATAAATGGTCAAATCCATTGCTTTGTTTGTCGCTTCGACTTCAATTAGATAATTGTAACAATCAAAATAATTACCCCCTGCCCAAAGATATGGAAAATAACTTGAACATATTTTAAATTTAATCTGATATAGGCTGCCATTATTTATCTTTTCGATGCTGTCTTTACTATATTTATAAAAACTTGAATCCGATTCATCCGTAGTACATGAAATTGTTACATAAGAATTCGTAGTATAGAACCATTCAGAGGCAGCACTTAAATTGATACTTAAATTTGAATAAGTGGAATAATTCACTCCTCTAAGAAATGGAATTTCATAAGTATCTATTTTCTTGAGTATTACGTTTGTGTATTCGTCATTCATAACAACCGTGTTAAGTTTAACAGATGCTAAATCTACCAAGCCATCACTTAAACTAACAGATGTCGTGGCAATTGCAGAGTTTGGAATTAAGCAATAATCACGATTTCTAACCTCATCACCAACAGAGGAACTGGACTTTCCACTTAAGTATAATGTTGGAAGTTCGCTAAACATCCATTTTACAATATCGTAATTGTTTGAAGAATCGACATATTTTTTGTTTGCAAAAGACCACCCGGCTGTCCAACCATCATAAGTCCAGTTTGAATCAGTTGTATAAAATTTATATGAATTCAAATCCGCAAATGATTTTGAAGTTCCATGGTCGTTACTATCACAACAACCAGAACGATAATAGCAATTCTCAAATGAAACATATGAACTTGCCTCTGTGATTGAATTCATGATATAGCGCTCTACACCAAGAACATCTTCTTTGCAACTCGCTACCGCTCCTATATTTACGGTTGATTTTATTGTAACTTCATTATTTTTAGCACCATTACACCAACCTGCAATGCCACCAGTGTAAGAATAATGAGAATTAACATCTCCGTAATTAATACATCGCATAATACATGCCCCCTTCTGAGCATAACCAACTATACCACCATATCCTCGTATATGCTGAGTAAGATAAGGAAGGATACCAGATGAAGGACCATATACATCTCCATAATTTACACAATCCGCAATCCAGCCAGACGCAACAAGAAGCCCAACTACACCTCCACAGTGGCGAATTGTATTTTTGGAAGCAGTCCCCTCTGTACCAGTAACATTGAGCGTGCCAAAGTTGCCAGAATACGAAACGTCCTGAGCCCTTCCTGCAACACCACCAACACAAGATAAAGTTTTTGAGGTAATGTTTCCATAATTAAAACAGTATTTTAAACACACATTGTCTTGAATATATCCAACAATACCCCCAGCATAATACCAAGCAGAAGTATCCCAGTCATCTGTATTTTTTAGCGTATTCCAAATTGTCATACTTCCATAATAATTGCACGCATATATTGAAACATGGGAGTAACCTGCAATTCCACCAGTATAAAAAACTTTAACATATGCAGCACTTTTTGAATCGGTTGAAATTTGTTGATAAGAATAACATCCAGTAATAGAGCCATCACCATGTTCATTACCTGCAACACCAACGACTCCACCGACATAATAATCACCAACATTACCAGTCATAACATCCGTAAAGTTGAAACGAATTCCCGCACCAGAAACAGTTGTCCCGTTTGGATTGTTCCATGTTGCTGTCTTTTCAAGAACTATACAATCTTCAATATATCCACATCTTCCTGCAACACCACCAATATAAACATCTGAAAGTTCATTATGATAGGTATCACCATACCAATGCTCAGTTATCTGGTCCATTCCTTGCCCTTCAACAAAAATGCTGTGAGAAACAACGACATCATAAATTTTGGTATTCCCCTCACCAAGTCCGAGAACTGAGCCTATGTAATACTTGAGTTTATCATCACCATAATTGCCAGCCCAAGTAATCATATC
>CAZQFT010000077.1:0-686 GCA_964592565.1 uncultured Lachnospiraceae bacterium | reverse complement strand
TGAAAGAGTGAAATTTTTAATATACGCATCTTCAGCGACACCAAACAGCCCAGAAGCAAACTCGAGTCCCCAGTCATCACCATAATTAATTGTAACATCTACATAGCCATAATAATCATCATCATAAGTTCTGCCTTCTGAGGAATCACCTACTTCATATCTATCATTTCCATTCAAAAACAATCCAGAAATTGTATGTCCATTGCCATAAAAAGTACCAGTATAAGGTCTTGTAAAAGTTCCAATAGGCACCCAATAATAGGCAGATAAATCAATATCCGCCTCCAATGAAACATCCAAGTCAGCGAAATAACGACCACTCACAACTTCTTCTGAATTATTAACATAATGAGAAAATGCCGCCAATTGCTCTGCTGTCGAAATTGATATGGTCCAATAACCGTCATACAAAGATTTCAAAGTTGCTAAACTTGCTTTATGTGAGCGCCATGTTTCCTTTATATTTGGTTCTGTTGCTGCGGCTTCGGCTGTTTGTTCTTGTTCAACAAAAAGATTGTCCCCAGCAAAAAATGTGACACCTGCAAACATTGCCACACACATAAAAATTGATAAAATTCCATAAAGAATTTTCTTCTTCATATGATTATTATATACATAATTCGACAAAATTCAAAATAAATTACAGAAAAAATTATAATTTATTTATAAAATAAATAAAAAAGCAA
>CAZQFT010000076.1:0-5479 GCA_964592565.1 uncultured Lachnospiraceae bacterium | reverse complement strand
AATCATATCAAGACTGCTGCTTTCATCTAGATTTGAAGGAATCAAAGACTCTAATCCCCCAAACTCTATTGTCGTTGGCTCGTCCCAATAGATATAATATCCATCCACATTTCCATCGGCTTCTGATGTTACCGTACCATACTTTGATGAATCTTCTATCAATTGATATTCCTCAGTTTGCTCATTAATAATTGTTACAATTGCACAATATTCAAGCGTAAAGTTCTTTGCTGAACGGTCACACTTATATCTGCGCAATATAACTTCGCCCGTTTCTTCATTTGTCTCGGAAGTTGTAATTAATAATAAATTTCCATCCCAAGTCGATTTCTTTAATGTAGTGCCATCATATTCATATTTAATATTTCCTTCTGCGCATTCTGAACTTTGATATTCTAACTCAAAAGCCCCACAACTATATAAGGTATAAATATATCCCGATGCAGCAAATCTCTCTCCATCATCATAAGAATAAACTGTCTTTGCTGTCACTATTGCTTCGCATTTATCTTCGCAATAACCACATCCTGAATCATATTCCGTTTTTAATGTATTATATTCGATATTAATATTGTTTTTGTTTGATAATAGTAAGCTATATACTTCATTTCCACCATCAGCAATTTCATAAACATATCTCTCGTCGTCGGTTACATCAGTGCCATCATAGTAAATGGTTGCATTTTCATAATAACTTACAGCAATTGTACTTCCAGCATTAACCGAAGAAAGTTCAATTGAATTGTCGCCACTTCCAGTAAAATCTCCCTGTCTGAAATCTGTAACTATGCCACTTGAGTTCTTAACTTCAAGAGTATAGCCAATGGTTGCTCCCGTTGTATTTGTAACAACCACCGTGCCAATTGTTCCTGTACTGCTGTATGCAACTTTTTTTGTATAGAATGTAACAACTAGATTATCCGGATCTGAACCAAATTTAAGTTCTGTCGTACTTTCAACTGCCGAAGTTTCGCCTGCAAAATCACTTCCTTTATAAACCCCATAGCCGTCAGCTGTTCCAAAGTTCGCATTATCTGAATTTCCAATTGAAATTCCACTCAGACCAAAAGTTATTCCGTTAACTTCTTTTGTAATATTCGCTCCTGCTCCAGATATCTCATCATCAGACTGAATCGTTCCAGTTTTTTCGTACCATATTGTTGCATATTTAAGCGTTTCAACATTCCCAGAGTCTGTATATTCAACAGCAATCGTTTCCCCAGAGAGAGATACTGTTCCATAACTGTCAAGCCCCCAATATGCCCAACTGCCGTCTTTATAATAAATTCCATATTGATATCCAGATGAAGGCCCGATTACAATTTGATTTGGATTTCCCAAGTAGGAATACAAGCCACTAAGATCAACTGTGGTAGTACTACCGCTTATACTTACATAAGAACTCATTACATTTTTTTTTGGTTCTATCTCTTCAAAGTTTTTGAATGTCAATGTTGTTGTACTTGAAGAACTTATTGTATATGAAGCAACACTTGAAGCAACATCAATTTCAACTTCTATATCCGAATCAAGTTTTGCACTTTCAGTATAAGAAATTTTTAATGTCTTTCCATTTAATTCTCCAGGCTTTAACACCGTACTTTCAACTATTAAATAGGCTTTACCTTCTGTAACGCCAAGATTCTCGAGACTAATGTCACTTTGAACTACATCATCTATTTGAATGTTTACAAAAGTTTTCCGTGAGTCTCCCGTGCTCTCTTCCGATTTTGCCGATATTAAATCACTGACAACATCTAGAATATCTCCATCATTATCTTCCAACCATATTCTTGTTTTTCCAACATTGTCTTCTTCAATGCTTTCAACATTGTTATTTCCAAGAACAACTGATTTTGTTGCAGTGTAGGAAATCTTAACAGTAGCGTTTGAAACATCAACATTTTCCGCAAAGTATCCATATACGCACCATTTGTAAGAACCATCGACATTTTGTTCTTTCTTTATTACAGATATTTGCATCTTTGAAAGAACTTCCCCACTGGTTCCAGTAACACTTGTAATCGTAAAATTATTTTTTGTAAGTTGAGAAACATCAATACCTTTATTATCTTTCAATTCATTCTCTGCAAATTCAACCTTAAAATAATTTGGATTATAACTTGCAAACATTTGTTTGCCAGTATGAAGTATAACAACCTCTTGACCGCTTACTTTTTCAACCCTTGACATCTCAAGTGAAGCTTTTAAATTATCAATATAGGTCATTCTAGAATTTATCATTGTTTCGGTCGTTTCTGTTGTTTCAGTGTCTGCCTTGACAACTTCTTCACCCCCATCTTGAACTTCATCAGGCAATTCCTCTTCACCAATCTTTGCAAGCAATCCAATGACTCCAATTCCATCAGCTTTTTTATATTGCCCTTTAAGAATTTTGTCATACTCAATAAACTCAACTGAAGAGTAATATTCTGTTGCTTGCGGCATTGTATAATCTGATGACGACAAAGTTTTAGGAAAAGCATTAGTGTTATTACTTTTGTTTATATTTTCATTAGTTTTCCCGCCATCATCAACATTTAAAGTAACATTATACGCCAATGCGTAAGAATCAGTATTCTTTTTTTTATCTTCTCCCTTTATATCTGATCGGACCGACTCATAATCCCCTTGGATATCATTAAAATTACTACCCAAATATCCCTTGCCACCAACATATCGTCTTGTCATAGTGTCTACAGAAAAAATTCTTGCTGGAAAAGCATACGAATCAACTCCATTTACATAAACCTGCGGCAATTCAACAGTTATATTTTCTTCTTCATCTTTATAACTTTTCGATGTATCTTCAAGATATTTGAAGTACCCCTCATAATCATTACCTTGCTCTTCACCATTGGAGGATTTCCTTGTTACATTGTTAACATTTGCAAGCATTGCTTCACGATCAAAAGACAATTCACTACTATAAGAAATCTGCCCAATATTTCCATCATTTTTAATGTTCTCTGTGGATGACGAACAACCTGAAATATTTGTATCTGGCGTTTTATTCCCAATCAACCCAATTCCATAAGCAAAAACTTGACGCTTGTCACCAATATTATAAGTCATCTTAACATTAAACGTAAGCGTTTTGGGTTCTTTAACATAGGCGGCAGCACTCTGCAACTTGTAATCATCTGAATCTTTAAAAGTATATTCAATAGAATAGTCTGTGTCCCTTTTCGGATTTGGATTAGTATATCCAATCGCTTCAACTGCGCCATCATTACTGCAATTCTTCACCGACAGACTTTTGCATCCATATCCAAAAATTCCACCCGCAAAAGCATAATTTTCAATTGTCTTCCCATTTGAATAATTTCCGGCACCAACAAGACCTGTGTTGTAACAATTTGAAATTTCAACAGGTTTTGAAATTTCCTCACCATTTAAGATTTCAACACCACCAGCATAGCCAACAACACCACCTGCAATGTAATTTGCAGCATTACTTGTTGTGTATCCACTTAAAACAGCGTTTGTGTTGTAAGAGTAAGAAACATTTGCTCCAGAAGAAGCATACCCAACAACACCACCGACAATTGAAGCATAATTGTTTAACGTAGTTCCTTGTCCTAATTCTACCTCTGCAACCGTTGTCGACAAGGTCTTCGAAGCATTAGCATATGAAACACCTACTCCTGTCGTAGAAATCAATATTCCATTGTTTGTTGCATAAGATACATTCGCCGTTGTTTTTCCGACAACGCCGCCCATAATCACTGAATTTTGACTGCTTGTAACATTTACAACCGCATCCACTGCAGTAATTGCACCGGTCGTAGTTCCAACAATTCCACCTACATAATCATTTGCTGAAACGCCTGAACCACCCTGTATGACAGTCAACTCACCAACAACCGAAACATTGTTCAATACACCAGAAATTGATGATGCAAGAAGCCCAACGCTGTTTGAACTGGTCGGAGTAATTGTTGAATTCACATTGTTAAATTTGACATTAATTATGCTTCCATTTACTACACCAAAGATTCCGGTTGTCATGCCTGTTACTTTTTCAAAGTCAACAGTTCTGTTATCTCCATCAAGTTCAAATTCCAGAGTTAATCCAAGATAAACATACTTGTCATCATTCTGATCTTGTGTACCATTATTATCTACTCTCAAATTGTTTATTACAATGTCATCAGTAAGAACAAACTTAAGACTTTCTGCTTCTTCAGCAGCAGCGGCAGCCATTTGTTCACTTGCAGCAGCAGCGGCCATTTGTTCAAATTTTCCAGAATTATAAACCCCAAGATACCAAGTTGAATCATAAGCGTTTGCCGTAAAAATTGTTTTATATCCAACAGCTTGATAAGCATAGTCAGTTATTCCTGCACCATCAACCGTTTTTCTTTCAACAGATTTGCCTTCAATCTCATATGGGGCAACAACTTCATTGTCAGAGTCGAGAGAAACTGTTACAACATCAGCATTATCTTCTCCTGTAAGCCGTGTGTAAGTTGTCACATTCTTCATGTAACCAAAGCCATGCGAAGCAAAGCCATAGTTTACATATGGGTTGAAATACCACTTTGTTAAACTTTCGCCTTTAAAATCAGACTCATTATACTTTAATCCTACTTTTTCAGCATTAATTAAAGAAGATAACAAAGTTTGTCCGCCAGTAACATCATTAAAATCATATCCCACAGCCATGTCTACCACGAGTTTTCCTAATCCTGCAGAATCATCAGTTATATTCATTCCTTTTACATAGAAACATTCACTACGCTGGAATGCATTATAAGTTTTATCATCAGTTCCTGTAAATGTACTGTTAAGAAGATAATTAATTCCCTCCGCTTCTGCCCCAGAAGCTACAGTTCCTGTAACATCCTTTCTTACAATGTTTGAAGCAGAATAACAATTTACAACATCGTGAGATAATTGACTGTCAGCAGACTGCATACCATATGCAAGTGCGTAGATGTCTATTTCTGATACATATGTCTCAAGTCTGCCAATGCTGTATGTCGCTTTAAGTGTTGTATTGCCATTCTCCATTCTACCAACACCCAAAAGTTTTCCAGATTCATTTGCACGATACAACAAGTTTGCAGTAACGGCACATTCATTGATAAATCCACCTTGCATGTTTCCAACAATGCCCGCCAAATCAACTTCAATCGCACCGCCAATGGACAATTCTCCGCATACAGAAACTCCAAAAATATATGAATTTCCATATACAGCACCAGCGACACCACCATAAGCCGATGTTGCTTTTAAATCCTTATCTATGTCAAGTTCTACTACAAGTCCAGAAATTGCAGTAAAGTCAATTGTCGCAGTACCATCTGCGACTGCGGCAACAACAGGTCCTAATGTATTTGCAAAGCCACCCAAGTATCTCCCTGCCGTATCGTTTTCATCCGTTCTTGTAATTGTATGTCCATTTCCAACTACGACCACATTTGAAAGAGTATTTGCAATTACTCTGTCCGCCGTGTAATCACTCAAGACTGCA
>CAZQFT010000075.1:0-5493 GCA_964592565.1 uncultured Lachnospiraceae bacterium | reverse complement strand
TTAATTATAATAATCAATTACTTTTGGTTTTTGAGAGCCTTTTGATTTGCCATTATAAGGACCTTTATAATCCTTAATGGCTTTCTCGAACATTTTGATATAAAAATTCTTGCTTCGTTCAACAGTAAAGTTTTTGGCATGTTGAGCAACAATTTTTCTCTCGGCTTTAAGTTGTTGCGGGTGTTCAATCCACCAATCAATCTTTGCAGCCAAATCTTTGTAATCTCCCCTCTTAAAAACGCTTTTTTCATGTGTTGCAAACTGAAAAGTTGCACTTTTTGAACTGTCAGACACAACAGGAACACAACCGCAAGCAATTGCTTCGATGCAAGTAAGCCCTTCAACCTCAAAATCAGCAGGGTGTATATAAAGTCCCGAGAAATTTAACAAAGAAATTTGTTGTTCGCGATTCAAGAAAGTGAAATACGGGAAGTTTGGCAGTTTTCTTGACATCTTCATAATGTGTTTCTTTGTTGGACCCTTTCCGCCAAAAACCAATTGGATTTTGTCGCGATATTTGCTTTCATTTACGGCTTTAATCAACAAATCATGGCGTTTCTCTCTTGAGAATCTGCCAACATAAGTGATTATGAATTTGTCTTTAAAAATTTTTGGCTGTTCTTCATTTTCAATGACTTTAAAAATTTCATTATAACCATTTGAAATGACATGCAAGTTTGAGTTATAGCCGTGCTTCACAAGTTGTTTTGCAACCATAAGTGAAGGGCAGTGAATATTTTGAACATGTTTGTAGGTTGTGTGATAAAACCCTTTCCAAATTGAAGCATTAAGAGACTTAACTTTTTGCATATACAAAGTTGATGTAATGTTTTCTGGTACGATATGAAATCCAGCAGTGCAAGGTATATTCATTTCATTGCAAAGTTCGATTGTTGTGTATCCCAATTTGAATGGCAGATAAACATGTACAATATCACTTCCACTGATTGCTTTTTTAATTATTTCTTTATCAGGCTTTCCAAGTTGCATGCCTTGAGAGTGAATTAGAGTGTTAATAAGTTTGCCAAAATTGCGTTCTTTAAGTGAAAATTCGGTGTGAGTGTTGTCATCAATTGCAACAATTTTTGCAGTATGACCTAGATTTTCTAATCCCTGTGCAAAGCGTTGAGCAGAAACGCTGGTTCCATGATTGTTTTGATAAAATTGGTCTGTTACAAGTGTAATAATCATAAAAGTCCTCTTTCAAATAACGAATATGTTATATATTATATCACAGAAAAAGCAAATTGTAAATATAATTTAAAAAATTTTAACTAATTTTGCGAAATTAATACAAATATCTAAATATTCTTATCGAATTTTGTAATAATAACCTTAAAGGAGGTTTAATGGCAAAAATTAAGACGGCAATTCAGTTTGGGTTGGTTTATATTCCAATAACCCTACATTCATGTACCAAAAATGCCGACATTGGTTTTAATTTGCTTTATAAGAAAACAGGACAGCGAATAAAATATAAAAAAACATGTGAAGACTGTCCAGCGAATATTCCTGTTGAAGATATTGTGAAGGGATATGAATATGAGAGAGATAAATATATCGTACTGACGACTGATGAATTGAAGAAATTGAAAACAAAAAAAGATGAAAACATTGAAATTTTGCAATTCTCTCGGCTTTCTGAAATTGACCCAATTTTGTATGAATCTTCTTATTATGTAGAGCCAAACGGGGCAAAAAATGCCTATTCGCTTTTGGTTAAAGCCCTTGAGGCAGAGAAAAAGGTAGGAATTGCAAAAGTTGTTTTGGGGTCGAGTGAATGTTTGATTGCACTTCGTGCCATTGAAGGGAGGTTGGTTGTTTCAAAATTACATTTTGTTGACGAAATTCAAGAAAATCCTGTTGAAAAGCCCAAAGAAACAATAAAAAAAGAAGAACTTGAACTTGCGAAGAAATTGATTATAAACATGACCAAGGAGTTTGACATTTCAGAATACAAAAATGAATATAAAGAGCGTGTTCAGAAAGCAATTCAAGACAAAATTGCAGGGCAAAAAATTAAAGTCGCAAAAAGTCCGAAGCCTAAAACCGTAATTAATCTTATGGAGGCACTTAAACAGTCAATAAAAAATGTTGATGAAGAAGAAAAAGTTATACCAATAAAAAGGCGTACAAAGACTAAAAATGCAAGTTGATTTTTAATTATACCTATTGACAACTCTTAGTGAAATTTGTTAAAATATATGCCGTATGACTGAAAGAGTAAGATTTGAAAATGAAAAATCACTTGAAATGTATTTATCTGATTTAATGTCAAAACTTGACCAAGATGATGAATATAATATTTTTTTGCACCAAATAAACGAATGTGGATATAAAGGATTTAAAATCAGCGATGTTATTGAATATAAAATTCAATCAATAATCAACAACAAACTTAAAATAAGCCATTATTCTTCTTTATCAGGAACTACGAGATTGCTTGGAACAAGCAAAGATATCAATATTCAGAACATTCTTGATTACAACTATTACAACTTTCATGACAGAGTGGCGGTTTGTGTGATTGCCATTCCCAAATTTATATCTTTTCATGGAGAGCAATTAGAGTTTTCTTCATATAATGGAAAAACAAATCACGATTTAGATGATGAACTCATGTTGGCTTATAAAGCGGAGAATTTAAATTTTCTTCCAGATGCCCACCACAGAAAATGCTCTTTGTTTGATGCAATAAAGACATACCATGAGTTGCCAAAGTGTTATTTGGTTGGTGTAATGAGCATAAATCACGGCTTGGCATCATATGAATTTATAAACCCAAATTCGCATTTGATATACAAAACTGAAGAACAAATTGAAACTCACAAGCAACAAATGGCGGAAGAGGTTGACAAACTTTTCGAGAAATATCAGACATCAACTCCTGCGACTGCAATCGTTCGTGCATATAAGGATGAAGATGAATTGCGTTATCACGAAAGCCTATTTGACTTATAAAGACTGGTTTAAACCAGTCTTTTTTTGTATAAATTTTTGTTTTAATAATGCCTAAACTTACACTTGCATAATGTAATTTGTTAAATAATTCACAGTTATATTTTTTTTTGAAGAATTTACTTTGTGTTTTCATGAAAATATGTTAAAATTTTTGTGAAGATTTATTTTATATAAAATATAAAAATTGTTTTAGAGTAAAATAACTTAAAAGGAAGTACGAGATGTTAAAGGTTAACAATTTATTTAAAACATTCAAAAACATGAAAGAACCAACTTTAAAAGGGGTTTCTTTTGAAGTTGATAATGGTGAAGTGTATGGCCTTGTTGGCAAAAATGGTGCGGGCAAGAGTACCACGATAAAATGCATTACAGGAATCTACCCTTTTGAAAAGGGGATTATAACTGTTAATAATCACAACATTAAAAAGCAAGAGAAAAAAGCAAAAATGCTGATTGGATATGTGCCTGACAATCACTCCGTTTATGAAAATCTTACGGGAAGAGAATATGTAAATTTCATGGCAGACATTTATGGTGTCAGTAAGCAGGACAGAGAAAAGAGGATTGAAAAATATGGCAAAATCTTTAATATGCTAGACAGTCTTGATATGCAAATAAGTGGTTACTCGCATGGTATGCATCAAAAGATTTGCATTATGGGGGCATTGGTGCACGAACCTAAATTATGGATTTTGGACGAACCATTCTTAGGCTTGGATTTACAAAGTATTCAAGCGGTAAAAGAGTGTATTATTGACTATTCAAAAAACAAACGCCACATGGTAATATTTAGCAGTCATGATATAGAAACGGTTAACAAAATCTGTGATAAAGTTTGTGTTATAGAAAAAGGCACCGTAAGAGCCGTTTTTGATTTAAAACAACGAGGCAGTAAACAAAAGATTAAGGAACTTATGTCTTAATGCAAATGAAAGGGATTAATCTGAAAGATGAAAGAAATTTTAAGCATTTTAAAACTTGATATGCAAATTGAAAAAAGAAGCAATGAGAAGGTGAAAAACAAAAAATTGCTTAACTTTTTTGCTTCTTTAGCAATTATGCTTTTAGTTGCTGCGTTTATAATATTGGCAGTAATTCTGCTTTCATATGTTGCAGATGAGTCGAATATTCTTGGTTTACTTTCGTTTTGCTTGTGTGTAATTGAAATTGTGTTGTTCTTTTTTACGATATCCAATCAAATAAAGATAATTTTTGCATATAAGGACAAAATGACACTTGCCTATCTTCCTGTTGAGAAATGGAAAATTTACATGGCAAAAGCACTAAATTGTTTGGTCAAGATTTATTCTTTAAGCACGATGATGACATTTCCATTATTGGTGTCTTTTGGAATTATTTTTCAAATGAATTTCAGTTTCTATTTGCTGTCAATTGTCATAATGATTCTTATTCCACTTATGCCATTTGCTCTTGCAAATTTAATTCTTGTGCCAATAATGTTTGTACAAAATTTGCTTAAAAATCATGCAATCATAAATCTTTTGATTAAGATTATCTTGCTGGTTGTTGCATTTTATTTTTACAGCAAGTTCGTTTTCAATATTGCGGATGTTTTGCTTCTTGACAAATCAGGGGCAGGAAACATTCTGTTGCAAATCGGAGATGTTTTTCAACATCAAGGCTTGCCTAGTACTTGGTTGGCGGACATGTTGTTGCTGAAAAATGTAACATATGGTGTTTGTCTTACAGTTTTTGTTTCTGTAATATCTCCAATTCTTACCTTAACACTGGGAGCAGTTACATATAAAAATATATTTAATCGTGCTTTGATTGAAAAAACTGTAGCAAAAGTTGTCAAATCAAACAATAATCCCGTTACGCCATTTAAAGCATATTTTCGTATGGAATTTAAGGATTTATTTCGCAGTTCAACATATTCATTTACATATTTTGGCATGGCAGTAGCAATGCCAATCATGGTTTGGTTTTGCAATAACTTTATTTTAAATTTTGCGGTTGAAAAAATTGGCGAAGCAATTATTTTTGGAACGACACTTCTGGTAGTTTTAATATTTGCTTCAATTATTTGCTCACCAACAGCATCTTTTATAAGCAAAGAAGGGGACAATTTCTGGATTCTTCGCACAAATCCAAGAGGGATAACAATTCCTCTTTTTGCGAAGTCGCTTGTTGGAGTGATTGTTGCACTTGTCGCTGTGCTTACAACATTTATTGTTATTGTTGCATGTGGACAAATTGATTTCCTTAAGGGATGTGTAATTTTTGTTGTAACACTAATCTATTTGGTTGGATTGGTTGCAATGGGATTTAGTTTTAATTTTTATCGTCCAAATCTTTTCTATAACAACAAAGAAAATAATTCCAACATGATTATGCATATGGTTATAAGTTTCCTCTTTTCGTTGATGGTTGGAATTACAAGCATTATTCTTACATACAGTTTGCCATTTTGGGCGGTTTCACTTATTGCATTAGCGTTTGTTCTTGTTTTTTCTTTTGTAAATATTTTATTACTTTTGACACAATACAAAAAGTTGTATGCAAAAATGG
>CAZQFT010000074.1:0-5508 GCA_964592565.1 uncultured Lachnospiraceae bacterium | reverse complement strand
CCAGCCTCAGTAAGTGTTGTTGCATCTGCACATGCAAAAGGAACATCCAAAATCTTTGCAAGTGTCTTTACAAGCAGAGTTTTTCCAGAACCAGTTGGCCCAATCATAAGCACATTGCTTTTTTCAAGTTCCAACAAATTCTGATTTTGATTTTTGTCTTTTTTTGCATTCATCTTGTTGTGATAGTTATAATTTATGCGTTTATAATGATTAAAAACGGCAACAGAAAGCACTTTTTTTGCTTGTTCTTGCCCAATAACATAGTTGTCAAGCATTGCCTTAATGTCTTTTGGAGAAGGCAAAACAAGGTCTTTAAAAACTTTCATTTTTGTTGCTTCTTCTCTCAAAATTTCCGAACAAATCTTGATGCAATCATCGCATATGAAAGCCTCTCCATTTGGACTTGCAATAAGTTTTTTTGCTGCTTTTTGTGGACGCCCACAAAAAGTACAAGAACATGTTTCAATATCTTTCATATTTCCCCTTAATTTTTTTAGTCTTTTTTTGCTTTTCTTGTAACAAAAATTTCATCAATCAAGCCATAATTCTTTGCATCTTCGGCGGTCATCCAGTTGTCACGGTCAGTATCTTTCTCAACTTCTTCTAAAGACTTACCTGTGTTTTCACTTAAAATCTTATTGAGTTTGTTTTTCGTATATTTCATATGCTTAGCCTGAATTTCTATGTCACTCGCCTGACCTTGAGCCCCTCCAAGTGGTTGATGAATCATTATTTCGCTGTTTGGAAGTGCAAAGCGTTTGCCTTTTGTTCCGCTTGAAAGCAAAAATGCCCCCATTGAAGCAGCCAAACCAATACAAATGGTTGAAACATCGCATTTAATGTAGTTCATTGTGTCATAAATTGCAATTCCAGCACTTACAGAACCACCGGGACTGTTGATATATAAAAAGATATCCTTGTCTGGATTTTTCCCTTCCAAATAAATAAGTTGTGCAATTACAACATTCGCTGTTGCGTCAGTGATTTCGCCTGACAAAAAGATAATTCTGTCTTCCAAAAGACGAGAATAAATGTCATATGACCTTTCTGAAGAGCCAGTTTGGTCAACAACCATAGGAATTAACATAATTTCACCTCCATAATCAGCATTTCGCCTTAAAATCAGAACGACTTGCAAATCGCAAGCCGTCCTAAGTATATTATTCATTTACATATTCAACTTTGTTGTTTTCTTTCAAGAATTTCATGATTTTTGCAATAAGCATATCATTTTGCTTTCTTGCAATTTCGTTTTCATCCGTTTGTCCTTGGATGCTCGCTTCAATTTCTTCAGCAGTCAAATCAAGTTTTTCTGTTTCAATCAGTCTCTTATAAATGTGTCTGATTTTGATTCCATTTACAGTTCTTTCTTTAAGACTTGCCAAATATGTTTCAAAAGTTGTTCCTGTTTGAGCAAGATAATCTTCCAACTTCATGCCATACATAGCCAAAGTGTCATTCATGTTCTTAACAGTTGAGTCTATGTTTGCTTGAATCATGCTTTCTGGAATTTCCATTTCAGTATTTGCAAGTAAGGCGTTGTTAAGTTGATATTCAAGTTCTTTTTCTTCATTTTCGGCTTGCATAGATTGAATATGAGCAAGAACATCCTTTTTATACTCTTCAACAGTTTCAAATTCTGTCGTATCAGAAACAAATTTGTCATTAAGTTCTGGCAAAACTTTTTCTCTAACTTCCTTTACTTCAACTTTGAAAATTGCTGGTTTTCCAGCAAATTCTTTGTGTCCATAGTTTTCTGGGAATGTCACATTAACATCAACTTTGTCACCTTTCTTTGCACCAATAAGTTGTTCTTCAAAGTTGTCGATGAAAGTATGTGAGCCAATTTCAAGTGGATAATCTTTTCCTTCTCCGCCTTCAAAAGCAACATCATCAATAAATCCCATAAAATCGATTACAACGCTGTCGCTGTCTTTTGCTGCTCTGTCAACTGTTTCAAATTTTGCTTGATGTTCAAGTGCGTGATGAATATAGTGCTCTACATCATGGTCTGTAACTTCGTGACGAGGAACTTTAACTGCCAAATCCTTATATTGACCAAGTTTGAAATCAGGCATAATTTCAAACATAATCTTCATCTTAAGTCCAGCCTCTTTTGTGTAACTTTCAAATTGTGTTGTTGGAGCAGAAACGGGTTCGAGGTCAAGTTCTTTACTGTAAACATCATCCAATGCTTTTTGAGCGAAATAATTTACAGTATCTTCAAAGAAAACGCCTTCGCCATAAGTCTTTTCAATAACCTTTCTTGGCACGCGACCTTTTCTGAAGCCTTCCACGCTGTATCTGCCCTTTGTTTCTTCATAAACCTTTTGAACGCCTTGTTCCCACTCAGCGTTGTCGACTGTCAATTCAATTTCAACTTTTGATTTTTCTTTCTTTAATGTATACATCTTTACTTCTCCTTAAAAAATTCTAAATGATTTTAGCACATCAAAAAACAAAAAGCAAGCAAAATTGACACATAAAAAAGTATTTTATTGTCAAATTTTTCATAATAATGTTACAAAGTACGCCATTAATGTCAAATTTCATCATTTCTTGTTGAAATTTACTTTCGATAGTTTATAATTCAGGAAGAAATTATAAGCGACAAATTGTTGGCATTTAATAATTTCTGACACAAATTACAAACTACGAAATGATTGTGCAACAATCAACAATGCACTAGCATTGAAAATTTCAACATGCTTGAAATTTACTTTCGATAGTTTACAACATGTGCAACCGATTTTCGCCTATCTTCATTGATTGCTGCATAATGTTTCTTTGTTGTATTGACATCTTTATGTCCCAAAACATCCGCGACAATATAGATATCACCTGTTTCGCGATAGAGATTTGTTCCAAAAGTTGAGCGGAGTTTGTGTGGAGAAATTTTCTTAAGCGGAGTGCTTTCTTTTGCAAATTTTTTAACCAAATTTTCTACTGCACGCACACAAATTCGTTTGTTTTGCAGCGAAATAAACATAGCGTGCTCATCATCATTAATATTTAATGTTTTACGCTTTTCAAGCCAAAGCCAAAGAGCATCATCGACATCTTTTGAAAAATACAAAATCGTCTGATTTCCACCTTTTCTAGTAACCTTAAAAGCCCCTTGAGAAAAGTCAAAGTCTTCTACATTAAGCCCAACAAGTTCTGAAATTCTTATGCCTGTGCCCAAAAAAAGCGTAACAATGGCATTGTCCCGCTCAAAAGTGTTTTTGTTGTAATTCTTCTGACGCTCAGAAAATGTTGTAGGCTCTTGAACTGCATCCAAAAGGCGTGTAACCTCATCATTTTCCAGCCTTACAATCTCCTTTGTATGAAGTTTTGGTGTCGGCACTTTGCTTGCAACATTTGACGAAATAATGTCATGGTTGAACAAATATTTGAAAAAACTGCGGACACTGGCAAGTTTTCTAGCCTTTCCACGCTCTGTGTTTTTAATAAGTTTGTCATCAATGTAATAATAGGACAAATAAGACAGATAATTTTCAATATTTCTTGCCCTCAACTCGTCTATATCTTCAATCGTAATCTGCATTTTTGGCTTGTGAAGAACATGGTTTTCAAGGTAATCAAAAAAAACAACCAAATCCATGGCATAATTCACCCTTGTAAGTGAAGATGTGTTGTTTTCAATTCCAGTAAAAAAATCAAAACAATAATCAGGCAATGTTGAAAGATAATTGCCTATCTTTTTCATGTTATCTAAATCGCGTTTCTGAAAGTAATCCAACTTTTCCATATTAGGATTATAACACTATCTCTTCGCAAAATCAAACAAAATCACTGTAATTTTTTTCAATTATAAATAAAAATTTTTACAACACGAAAGTTTTTAAATTACAAATTCAGCATTAATTTTTGCTTTATTTTTTGTTTATATTGTGTATTATGTTTGCATATTACACCACATATTGTGTATTATGCAGTTTGGCACAGCACTTAAAATTATTCAACTAAGCAAAACACACCTAATTATTTATAATAAAATCTAATTCATCATCCAATCAACATACACGCCATAACCTTTCGTTGGGTCTGACATAAAAACATGCGTAACCGCTCCAATAATCTTTCCGTCTTGCATAATCGGAGAACCACTCATCCCCTGAACAATTCCTCCTGTCATCTCAAGCAATCGTTTATCTTTTACACGAAAAACAAGGCTTTTATCTTTTGCAGACTTCTGATAATTCGCCTTAATAATCTCAATTTCATATTCCTCACGAATTCCACTAATGCTTGACACAATCTTAGCATCTCCCATTTTTACACCCAATCGTCCGCCAAGTTTTGCAGTCAAATTTTCATCAACAAGCCCATCAATATCGCTCAAAAACCCAGAGATTCCAAATTTAGAGTTGTCTTCAATCGTACCCTTGCTCTTATAATTTGAAAAAACACATTTTAGTTCCCCAGGTTCGTTTCTTTTACCTTTTGTTATTCCAATAAGTTTACACTCATATATATTTCCATCGGAAACCGGAACAATATTTCCGCCATTTGCCTCAACAATCGCATGTCCGAGTGCACCATATTCTTTTGTGTGCTTATTAACAAAGGTCAATGTACCAATTCCTGTTACATCATCCTTTACCCACACACCAAGTTTAAGTCTTCCAGCATCATCTCTCTGCGTTTTTACAAGCGTTTTAACGGTTTTATTTTTCCGCAAAAACTCAACCTCTGCCTCTTCACCACTTTGTTGCAAAACTTCCTGAATTTGCGACAAACTTTCAACTGACGAGCCATTAATTTTTGTAATAATATCTCCTTCTTTAAACCCTGTATTTTCAGAATTTTCATCGCTTATAACAATCGCACCGTCTGAACAAATTGAAAGCCCTACTGGCACACCGCCAACGTAGTAATCATCCTCATTTGCAACCACAACATTAAGTTTTTTAATTGGGATAAATCCAAAAAGTTTAAAAACAATTTCTCCTTGCTTTGACTTTTCTCCTCCAACAATTTTCTCTGTTTCATTAAGTTGAGTTTTTATAAAAGCACCGAAAGTATTGTTTTCATTAACCGCATCTACATCTCCTTCAGCCACCAAAAAATCTCCTTCCAGCCCCCAAAGCGATTGCAGTGGCGAAAAAATTGAAAAACAAAATATAAAGACAAACAAAAAGCATAAGAGCGAGACAATACCTTTCTTTTTCATATCAAATAGTCTTTGTAGATGATGAAAAAATATGCGTCAGAACTGCTGTTTTAAAACAAAAGAAAATTTTGAAAGTTCCTTTTTTCGAATTTTATAATCTGGACAAAACTTTTCCACTGTTTTCCAAAAATTTGGACTGTGATTCATATATTTACCATGACAAAGTTCGTGAATAATCACATAATCCACCAATCTTTGTGGCAAAATCACAAGTTTCCAATTAAGTTTCATTACTTTTTCAGTACTAAAACTCCCCCAAACACGAACTGAACTATGCAATTTAACTTCAACAACTTTCAATCCAATCGCTTTTGAAATAAAGTTTGCTCGTT
>CAZQFT010000073.1:0-5526 GCA_964592565.1 uncultured Lachnospiraceae bacterium | reverse complement strand
AACAAACATCAAGAACAAAAACGCTGGATAAATGAATGTAAACATTGTGTTGATTGCTTTTGAAAGAGCAAATTTTACAACCGAACCATTTTTGATCTCTCTGATTTCCATTTCATGTTTTGTACTTTTTTTGCGAATAAGTGCAAACAAAAACATTCCCAAAGCAACAATAACCATAAGTGCAATGTCAATCAAGATTGTCCAAAGAATCCAATAAAGGTCTTGATTTGCACTTGCATAATGCACGCCAATTAAGTTTGCTGCAAGAAGCAATGATGGAAACAAAATCGCCACCCATTGATAGTTGTATTTGCCAATCTTTGTCAAAAGTTTTGACATTTCAAATGCTGCAAAGCATGCAACAATTGCAAAAAAGGCATCGAAGAAATAATCAGAAACATACACTTTTAAAACGAACAAAAGCGCAAGTGTTAAAACTATTCCTAAGCCAGTAAAAATTCTTTTTTTCATTATTTTCCTCCAAATCTTCTGTTTCTCTTTGAAAAGGCACGAAGTGCCTTGTCAAGTTGTTTTTCATTAAAGTCAGGCCAGAACTTTTTCGAGAAATAAAGCTCTGCATATGCCATTTGATAAAGCATAAAATTCGAAATTCGCATTTCACCACTCGTTCTCACCACCAAGTCAATGTCTGGTGCTGGTGCTGAGTAGAGTTTTGCTGAGAAATTCTCCTCGGTAATCTCTTTCACACCCTCCTGCAAAAGAAGGTTTGCGGCATGAACAATGTCCGCTCTGCCACCGTAGTTTAGTGCCAAGTTTACAACAAGACCTGTATTATTTTCGGTTTCTTTGACAAGTTTTAAAATGATATTTTGCATTTTTTCTGGAAATTTTGAAATTTCACCCAAATGCACAAATTTTATATTGTAAGAGTTGAAATCATCTTGACACTCTTCAACAAAATCATAAACCAATTTGAAGATATAGTCAACCTCTTTTTGGGTTCTGTTCCAATTTTCAGTAGAAAACGCGAAGAAAGAAGCATACTTAATCCCTTCCTTTTTCGTCAAGGCAATTATAATTTTCTTCAAAACCTCTGCACCAAATTTATGACCAATCATTTTGTTTAGTCCACGCCTTTGTGCCCAACGGCGGTTTCCGTCCATTATAAATGCGATATGTTGAGGGATGCTTTGTTGTTTCTTTTCCACTTACTCACCTTTTATTAAACTTTCATAACCTCGTCTTCTTTTTCATCAGCCGCTTTGTCAGCCAATGCTGTATATTTATCAATGATTTTTTGCACTTCTTTTTCTGCGGCGTTGTATTCATCCTCAGAAATTTCCGCATCTTTTTTCAAATCTTTAAGCATATCAAGTGCATCTCGACGAGCATTTCTCATTGCAATTTTTGTTTCTTCGCAAATTTTTCTTACATTTTTAACAATTTCTTTTCTGCGTTCTTCCGTAAGCATTGGAAAAACAAGTCTGATTGTCTTTCCGTCATCAGTTGGTGTAATTCCTATGTCTGACATTGAAATTGCCTTTTCAACATTTTTGATTTGAGAAGCGTCCCAAACATTAATATTCAAAATTCTGGCTTCAGAAACAGTAACAGTTGCCATTTGAACAATTGGTGTTGGCATGCCATAATACTCAACCATAATTTTGTCAAGAATGTGTGGATTTGCTCTTCCTGCTCTAATTACAAGATATTCATTTTGTTGGTGCAAATATACCTTTTCAAGGTCTTGTTTGCACGATGAAAAAATATCTTCAACAAGTTCGTTCATAATAAAATTCTCCTTTATGAGCATAAGTATACACAATTTTCCTGTAATTTGCAAACAAAATTGCGTGTAATTACAAAAAAGTCCGCCAAAGTTTCAGCGGACAATTTTGATTAAAATCTTACTTTCTTTCAAAAACAATGTGCTTTACTTTAAGTTCATCTTCTGCTTGCTCAACTTCTTTTGTAAGTTCTTTAAGAGGTCCAATAAGTGTTGGATGAACACCTTCAATGATAATATCACTCTCAAACAAACTTCCTTGAGCACTTACCGTTGCCTCAAATTCGTCTTTCATGAGGCTCGAATATTTGTCGGCGATTTCTCTTGAAAAAATCTCTGAAATTGGTTCTTTATCATCAAAACATGTACCAAGATAATCCATCATTTTTTCAAACAATTGGTCTGTATTTTGATATTTCTTACCAATATTAAAACGCTTCTGTTCGAAAGTATCACGCAATTTATTCAACAAATTTTCAATCTTTGTGCTGTTTTCAACCTCAATTTTTCTAACTCTTGAGAATTCTTCTGCATTAGCAAGTCTGAAACGACATTGGCTAAGCGAGCGAACATCTGTAGCAAAAGATAAAATCGTTTCTTTTTTCTTTGACAGTGCGATGTCGTTGGCTTTGATGTATGCAGGCAATTCTTCAAGTTGAGTTCCAACTGTTCTGATTCTTTTTCTGATGATTTTTTCGCCAAGTTTTGTACGTTCTTGTTTTTCTTTAATAAGTTGTTCAATTTCAATTGCAATGTTTTGATTATCCGCCATAAAAATTTCAGTGAACTTCAACACGCAATCCATGCCTGAATATTTGTCAACATCAAGTGTTATGAGGTATTTTTCATTTATAAGTTTCTCATAAATCTCATCAACTTTAAAATCCACATTACTTGCAAAAAGTGTACGCCCAAAAGCAAAAAATTTCTCTAAGTTTTTTTCTTTTTCCTCTCCACTTTCATAGATTTTGTGAACAAGATTATTAAAGTCTTCATGTTTCATAGCCAAAACAAGTGGATTTTTAACCAAGTAATCCCCCATAACCATTGGACTTGCAACAACTTGCAAAGTTTCAATATTTTTAAGAGCGTTTCGCTTGAATTTTTCAATAGGAACTTGGCTTACAAGTGCCATTGTAATTCTGTCACTAAATGCCTCCCTCAAAGCCTTACTAAACTCCGTTTTGTACGCCTTATGAACATAAGGATAGACCTGAGTGTTGATAAAATGTTCTTTTGCAAGCATGCCATCTGCGTTAATTGACAAAAGCGAAGTGTTGTTTTTAATCCAATTTCTGAGCAATTGTCTTTTGTTTGCAACATAATTAAGAGTTTTGTTTGCATGAAGCGGCAACAGTTCTCCGTTCTCAAGTTGTCTCTCAACCTTTCTTTCAATATATCTGAGTGCATTCAGCATTTTTTCTCTTGAAACTGTAAAAAGTGAAGGGTTAATTTTTAAAATCTCGGCAACTTCATGTTCCTCAAAAAGCCTTGCATAGCATTCATCTTTGCCGACATTCAACGAATAAATAAAATCATAAACTTTAGGGATTCTGTCAGCGGAAACTTTTGAAATCAAGGTTGAACATTTTTCAAAAAGCCCAATTGTTTCTTCATCCGTCAATTTAAGTGTTTTCTTAAGTGCGTGATAAATATATTGAAAGTCGCGATTCTTGTCATAACCCTTTTGATTGTTTTCAAAATCAACTCTTACATTTCCGTCAGTCAAAACCGAGCAGTAAATTATTTTGTAAGGATTTATCTTGTGTTCTACAATGCATTTAAAAAGATAATCAAGTCTTGAGTAGGTTTCTCTTGCTGGTTCATCACCAAATGTAAGATAGTTGAGATTGGCAAGAATTACTTTTCCAACCTTTCTTCTAAGTTTTTCATCAGATTTTTCAATAAAAGGTTCACAATATTTTTCAACAAGTTTCAAAATATATTGCACACGAATATTATCCTCTCTTCGAGCAACTGGGCGAAGATGCTCTGCCATATATCTTTCTCGCTCTTCTTTTGAAACATGTGGCGCAAAATCAACATGAACTGCTGAAGGTCTTTCATTCACAACAAAGCGGTCAAGATATTTATCAGTTTCGGTTTGTGACATAGAAAAGAACTTTTTTGCAATCTCATAAATTTCTGCTCTTGTCATAAGTATATCCCCCTATCCCTATGTTTTTATTTTACCCAAAATCAACCACTTTGTCAACCCCTAATTTTTATAAAATCGGAAACCTCAATATTTATGCTGGATTTTACCGTAAAACAACAATAAATTACAACTAAGTCATCAAACTTTATAAAAAAATCACGCTTGTTAAAGCATGATTTTAAATTATTAAACTTCTTTATCTTTTGGCTTTACAAATCTTTTTAAGCCATCTTTGTCAACATGAGCAACATATTCTCCATTTTCTCCACTCATAACTGAATAGTAGCCAGTTTCTCCCAAATCAGCACAAATTATATAGCCATTTTTCTCATATATATAATCGCTTCTTTCGCCAATTGTTTGTCCAACATTCATGTCATAGACCCAATCTTCATCATTAAGTTCACCTTTTGAAGCTTCTTGAACACAAGCATAATTACCTGTAAGGTATCCAACACCATAATATTTACAAGGAACAACCTCTTTACCAGTTTTAACATCAACCAAGCCACAAGAATATTTTGTTCCATCTGAAGATTCAAATGCTTCAACTTGTGCATATCCATTGAATGAATAAGATACATGTCTATATTTTGGTGAAACAATTTCTTTTCCACTCTTATCAGCAAAACCATATTTCCCATCTCTTTTGATTATTAACACATCATAAGTAAAAACTGGCGGTTCGTCATATATACATTCCAAAACAAGGCTTCCGTCATACAAAACATATCCCCACTTATCACCAATTTTTACAGCAACACCCTTGTCATCATATTGTATAGCATCAAATCCAACAGGAAAAATTTCTTTGCCATCCTTAGCAATCAATCCCCATTTTTTAAATTTTCGTACAATAAAGCAATCATTTTCAAAATAAAATTGTTGATATTTTTTAGAAATAGGAACAATTTTATCAGGAAGTTGAGCAAAATCATCGTTTAATATAACAATATCAAAAGGTTCGTAATTTGGGTCAAAGGTTTGAACAACTGTGCCCTGTGGATTCGCAATAAAACAGCAATCTTGTCGTCCTGGTCTTGAACTTTTAATTACAAAAAAACCACCTTTCCTTTCTGATATACTTTTAAATTCTTCGTCCAAGCGGATAAATATCTTGCCATTTTCATGAAGAACCCCTTGTTTCTTTCCAGATTTAGTCTTTGCATCACCATAAGTTGCAACTTTTACTTTTCCGCTCTTAAGAATTTCAACCTCATCATAAGGACCGAACTTCTCTCCTGCATCATTTACATAATAAAATTTGTTTGAAAATAATTTTTTCTTAATGCTTCCCATTTTTCCTCCCTTATTGTTAATATGTTATACCACAATAACAATTTTTTTCCAAACAATTTTAAAAGATTATAAAAAACACACTCGAAAGTGTGCTTTTTTGAAAGTTTTTTAGTTTCCAGCCATTTGCTTTGCAACTTCTGCTGCCAAGTCGTCAACTCTCTTTTCCATTCCTTCGCCGAGTTCGTAACGAACAAATCTGCGAACAGAAATCTTTTCACCAATTTTAAGAGTTGCTTCAGTCAAAACATCTTTAATTGTCTTGCTTGGATCTTTAACGAATGCTTGATTCATAAGGCAAACATCTTCATAATATTTTTTAACT
>CAZQFT010000072.1:0-5527 GCA_964592565.1 uncultured Lachnospiraceae bacterium | reverse complement strand
TTTACATCAATAATGCAAATCCTAACAAACCCGGCCCTATCAACGGAAATGCCGTTAATGGAATTTGTGAAAAAATTTTGATTGAAACAACCAAAGTTTTTGATGCCTGCATTTGCACAAGCACTGAAAATGGTATCATTTTGCAAGTAAGCGGCTTTAATCCTGCAGATCCCGCTTTGCCACTCACTTTCATATCTGCCGAAAACACAACTGGCTCAACAGCAACAATCTCTGACTTGGTTGTAGACCGCATAGACACATGTCCAAATTATGCAAATGTAAGTTTTACAATTACAATCCCAGTTACGGTTACATATCGTGATGTTAATGGGATGCTTGGCACAGCAGCCGCAAATGTTGTTATAAACAAATCATCAATCTTGTTTGTTCCACAACCTGCATTAACCCCTGTCGATATCAGTGCAATCGCAAGTTTCAGAAGTCAAATTGGAGTTTTTACAGCACCAAACATCTTTACTGTTACTGGATGTATACAAATCATCATCCGCGTAACAAGTGTTGTCGATGTGCTTATTCCATCATATGGCTACCCATGCTTGCCACCATGTCAAACAGCACCTGCAAACGCCTGTCCGGGATTTCAAGATTTACCAATCTACCCAACGGCAACAAACATTACAAACACCCCACAACTCTAAGAAAAGACCACTTCAAGCAAGTGGTCTTTTATTTTTTTAAAATAGGTCTTGAAAATTGATTTAACCTGTGTTATACTATGCATCATAGAAAGCAAAACAATCTGATTTGCTTCAAAATTTGGAGGAAACATGCAATTAAAAGACGGAGATGGAGTATATCAACAAGAAAACCCTGAATTGAAAGAACTTAAAAAAATTCAAGAAAAACAACATAAGGAAACAAAAAGAATATTGGAGAAAAGCAGAAAAACAAGAGCAAAACTTTATAAAAGTTTGCTGAAAAAATCTGGCGCTTACAAACTTAGCAATCAAAACGAGATAAACGAAACCATTTTGGAATATTCAGCCAACAATACAGTTTTTCCAGGCTCACTTTCAGAAGTTCAATATAACGACCCAGAATTTATGCTTAAATTTTTTAGCGTACGCCCTGACATGCTTGGTCTTTGCTGGCCAAACGAAACTTTAAGCAAAAATCATGACTATATGATGAAATACATCAAAATGAAGTTTGAATATGACAATGAAAAAAACCTTAACTATAATTTAAGCCCAGAAAGTTTCCCATATTTCATGAAAGACTTTAAAAGCCACTTGAAAAATCGAGATTTTTTAATTAAACTTCACCAAACCTTCCCACATGAAAACCTTTTGATGACAATTTGGGAAAACATTGGAGATAGTTATTGGCCAAAAGAAAAGGCTCTTGCAACTGCATTAACCCTTGAATTGCCAACTGAGATTTTGGCTCAACAAGCAAAAGAATATGGATATGAATTTTTGAAATATCTGCCAGAATCACATCCACAATACATTGAATTTGCCGAACTCGCAATAAAGAAAGATGGCTTTAAGTCTTTAAAGAAAGTTCCATTAAAATATATAAAGGCAGACATCATCTTGCTTTGCAAAGCACTTGATAAAGACGGTGCCCAAAAATTTGAAGAATATATGTTGGAATTTCTTGACCCACACAAAAGCAGCGGCTATACGTGTCACGGCGAATGGCATGACTATCAATATTTTGACAAAACAAGTGTTGAATTGCAAAGAGCCATTTTGGACAACTCACTCTTCTGGACAGCAATATCTCGCAGCAAACATGCCGAGAACCTTCGCCCTAACTTCAGAAAAAGTCTTGAACTTGCAGTTAAGGCTGGCGAAGCATATATCGCTTATGAAGAATTAAACGCACAAGCACACGCAGAAAAAACAAAATAATATTTCTGAAAAAACAAACGAGAAGTCCATCAAATTCGATGGGCTTTTTATTGTCAAAAACAAACAAAACAACCATTTATTTTTACAAAAAAAGAAGACATTTTTGCCTTCTTTTTTAATTATGTTTAAATAACTATAACACCCAAAAACTGGGCAGTCAAACCTATTCCAAAGAAACCAAGTAATAGTAAACTGGTTGTCCACCATTTGCAACAGTAACTTCACAATCTGGGAACTTCTCTGTAAGTTTTTCTTGAAGTTCAATTGCTTCGTCTTCGCGGATGTCTTCGCCGTAGAAAAGAGTGATGTTCATGATTGTATCATCAATCATTGCATCAATAAGTTTTTCTGTTGTTTCGCTTACAAGGTTGCCTTTTGCCAAGATTGCCTTGTTGTCAAGGCCAATAATTTCGCCCTTAGAAAGGTCAAATCCGTCAACATGAGTGTCACGAACCGCATAAGTAACAGAGCCCGAGCGAACACTTTTGATTGCTTCAAGCATTGCATTTTCGTTTTCTTCAACGCTTGCATCTGGATTAAACGCGATTGCAGCAGAAATTCCTTCCGGAACACTCTTTGTAGGGATTACAATCAAGTTTTTGTTTGTAACATCTTTTGCTTGTTCAGCAGCCAAAACGATGTTTTTGTTGTTAGGGAAAACAAACACAGTTCTTGCAGGAACTTTGTCAGCAGCAGTTGCAATGTCTTCTGCACTTGGGTTCATAGTTTGTCCACCAACGATAATTTGGTCAACAGTAAGTTCTTTAAAGATTTCGCCAAGTCCATCCCCTGGTGCAACAGCAACCATTCCAATTTCTTTCGTTTCTTCAACCGCTTGTGCTTTTTTCTTAAGTTCACGGTTTTGTTCACGCATGTTTTCAATCTTAAGGTTATAAAGTTCGCCAAGTTCAAGCGCATAGCCAAGTGCCTTGTTTGGCTCGTTTGTATGAACATGCACCTTAACAAGCGACAAATCACCGATACAAATCACTGAATCGCCAATGTCCATAAGTTTTTGACGAAGTTTGTCAATGTCTGCCTCTGTTGTCTTTTTGTGCATGTTGATGATAAGATATTCTGTGCAGTAACCAAATTCAATGTCGCCAAGATTATTTATGTCAGCAATCACATCGTCAACAGTTTGTGGTTGAGTGTCAGCCTCGAAAGAAATTTCGATGTCTTCATCACCAATCAAGAAACGATAGAACCCTGTGAAAATAACCAAGATTCCGCGACCGCCAGAGTCAACAACCCCTGCTTTTTTAAGCACTGGCAACATCTCTGGTGTCTGCTTTAAGATTTCTTCGCCTGCATCAATAACTTTTTGCATGAAAGTTTCAAAATCGTCATGTTTCTTCGCTAAGTTTACGGCGTTTTCTGCCATAACACGAATTACGGTCAAAATCGTGCCTTCTTTTGGCTTTGTAACAGCCTTATAAGCGATTGTTGAGCCTTCTTGCATTGCTTTTGCAAAATCTTTTGTAGTAATCTCTTTGCAGTTTTTAACAACAGAGCAAAAGCCCTTAAAAATCTGAGAAGTGATAACACCGCTGTTTCCGCGAGCGCCTCTGAGTGCCCCCTTAGAAAACGCCTCAGAAAGTGCAGCAATTTCATTGCCCATGCACTTGTTTACTTCGCCGACTGCAGATTTCATTGTTAAAAACATGTTTGTCCCAGTATCTCCATCTGGCACTGGAAACACATTTAGCGAGTCAATATATTCTTTATTTTGTTCAAGCAACCCAACACCGGCAAGCAACATCTTGCGGAAGGTTGTTCCGTTTATAGTTTTTTGCATTTTATGCTCCTAATTTTCTTAATGTGATTAAACACAAACGCCAACGACATGGACATTAACTGTGTCCACAATCATTCCCGTAAAGTTTTCGACGCTGTATTTTACTGATTTTTTAAGGGATTCAGCAACCGCACTGATAGATACACCGTATTTTAAAATGCAGTGTATGTCAATAAAGATTCTGTTGTCAATATGGCTGATTGTTATCCCTTTTGTATAGCGTGCTTTTCTGAAAAGTTCTTTGGCGCTTTCTTTAAAGTTTTTAGACACCAAATCCACTACACCATAACAATCGAGCGCAACAAAACCAGCAACAGTGCGGATTGCATTGTCGCTGATTGAGATGTTTCCATAATAGTTGTTTGTATCGACAGTCAAAGGATTTCCTCCATATTTTTAAGGATAAATTTAAAAATTTTTGTTATGTCACTCTCAAATCAAATACGCCAAAAAAGCCAATAAGAGAGTATGACTTGCTATTATAATACAACAAATAAACTTTTTTGACAAGCAAATTCTCTTCAAAACAAAAAAATTTTTAGAATCGGTCAATTATTTATACGCTCACTTGGGATTTTATATGTTTAAACTGAGTTTTGTTCCTTTATGAAAATATTTTTTTTGTTAGTTTGCAAAAAACAGTTGATTTTTGTTTTTAAATGTGTTATTATTAGGGCACTGAGATAAAATAAAGGAGTAAGTGAAATGAGTAGAGTTTGTGAAATTTGTGGCAAAGGCAAAATGGACGGAAAAACTGTCAGCCACGCAAATAATAAAGCCCCAAGAAAGTATGATGTAAACTTGCAAAATACTGAAATTGATGGCAAGAAAGTTAGAGCATGCACAAAATGCATCAAGACGGCAAAAAAGGCTAACTAATAGATAAAACAAAAACAAGGTTTACGCCTTGTTTTTTTTACATAATTAAACAACACAAGCAAGTGCAACAGTCGCATACAATAGAAGCCATAACAACTCTCTCAATTTTTCATTCATAAGTTTACTTAAAATTGTCTGGCAAGTCATTTTCAAAAAGCACGACATCGCCACTTCCAATTTCTTGCCGTAACAATCGTTTTTGCTGCTCCCTTGTGTTCGCAAACAAAAGTTGCCCATCTGTCATGCCACCTGTTTTTGCGCCTGCTTGCAGGCTTTTTTTGTTTGTCTCGTTCATAATTATGAATATATCCGCAACCTTTGCAACCTCTTGCCCTGCAGCAAAATTAATTTTTTCTTGTTCTTTTCCAAGTTCAACAATACCAGGAGAAACAACAATTTTCTTTCCCTCAAAACATTGCAACACCTCAAGTGCTTGTTTAAAACCTTCAAAGTTGGAATTATAAGAGTCATCAATTACTTTTACAACCTGCCCTTTAATAAGTTCAAGTCGATGTGGCGTTGGTTTTAATTTTTCTATACCACTTTTGATGTTAAACAGACTTTCGCCCAAAAGATGAGCCATGGCTGCCGCAACGACAATATTATCTATGTTTACCTCGCCCAACAACTCAGTTTTGCAAAGAAATTCATTGCCATCCAGCGACAAAACAAATTCAGAGCCATCACTGGTCGTATTTTGCTTCTTGGCATAAGCATAACCATTTTTGTCACAAACCAAATATTTTTTTCGATGATAACGCTCAAACAATTTCATGGTTGATTTGCTTTTTCCGTTAAAAATTACGCCACTTTTTGCCTCTTTGCATAACTCATATTTTGCATTCTCGATATTTTCAATACTTCCAAAGGTTTCCAAGTGACAGTTGCCAATGGGCGTTAAAATTGCAAAATCAACTCCAACAAATTTTGCCAAAAATTCAATATCTCCTATATTCCTTGCACCCATTTC
>CAZQFT010000071.1:0-5558 GCA_964592565.1 uncultured Lachnospiraceae bacterium | reverse complement strand
GTTAATCAGAAACGGGTCTAAAAGCGTCCCAGTTTCAAGATAGGCTTCAATTTCTTCTTTACTAGATAATCCACGCGATAAAATCAAATACATTGTTGAAGGCAAAACACCAAATTCTTTCGCCATGTCATCGACAAGCGAAGAATTTTGATTAAAAAATTTCTTAAAAATCATTATTTTCTACCTTAAACAAACTTTTTCTAAATAATTATAACTTATTTTCTTCAATTAATCAATTAAATTCGCAATTTTTTTCTAATAACCTCTCAAATTGGCTTTTTCATCCCCAAAAAACAACTTTTATTAATATTGCAATCAACAAAAGAAATTCAAAAAAGAAGTTTTATGCAAAATCCTAAAGTTTTCGGCAAGAGCAATATTTAAAATATTTTAACTATTTTTACAATTTGCTTGACTCTCGTTTTGACCATTTGTTATACTTGCCCGTGGAAGGAGAAGCTATGGATAAGACAAAAATACTTCTTACATATATGGAATCAGGAATGGGACACATCACATCCATTCAATCGATTACTGACAATTTAAGAAAACATTATGGCAACGATTTTGAACTCATAGAATCTTACATAATGCAAGAGGACAATGACAAAAGTTTAAAATCATTTGAAAATTTCATTATTAAACAAACAAAAAACACAAACAAAGTCAAAGGATTTGGAAATTTCGTATTTTGGTTTTTATGGTTGATGGGCGGCGTTAAATTTATGAGAGGTGTCCACCGCTCAGTTTTTAAAAAAGCAACAAATCATTGTTTAGAAGCATTTAAGAAACACAACCCAGATGTAATTGTAAGCACCCACTACTTCCTGACATTTGCTGGAATGGAATACAAGAAAAAAATCAATCCAAATGTAAAGATTGTCACCTACAACCCAGACAACAATGTCCACTGCTGGTGGGACAACAGAGAGCATCTTTTCTTGGTCAACAATGAAGCCGCTTATTATGAAGCAATTGGAAAACGAAAATTCAATCCTGCAATGGTGAAACAAGTAAATTACATTGCACGCGACCAAATTATGGAGGCAAACCTTACGCGCGAAGAATATCGCGAAAAATTTGGAATTGATAAAGACAAATTTTGCGTTATTGTTGCCGATGGTGTTTATGCTTGTGCTAAGGCTAAGAAAGTAACCGACAATCTTTTAAAAAGCGACAAAGAAATGACCGTCATCATGCTTGCTGGAAAAAACGAAAAACTTTTGAAATATTACAACGGTCTTGTTGAAAAAGGAAAAGTTAAGAAAAACATCAAACTTATTGTTCTGCCGTTTACAAAAAACATTTATGAATATTATAAAGCGGCGGATGTATTTGTAACAAAGGCAGGTCCAAATGCAATTTTGGATTCTGTTTTTATGGGAACACCAGTGGTTGTAGACTATTACGCCCATCCAATTGAGAAAGCAACAACAAAATTGTTCATTGACAGACTCGAGATGGGAAAAGCAATATACAATCCAAAAAAGATAAGAAAACAAATTGAATCTTGGATTGATGACAAAACTGAACTCTTAAAATATGAAAAGAACACCTCAAAGATTGATAAATTTCAAAACGGCGGAAAAGAGGCTGCTGACTTAATAAAACAAGAATGTAACCGAGAAGAAGTGTTCGTTTCTGATTCCCATTACATAAACACATGCTTCTCACTTGCAAAACAAGAAAGATTTTTTGATTATACAACCCCAATCAACCACAACAACACAAACACCAAAATTGACTATGATAAATTTGAAAAACCAAGTTTGGGTGGAAAGTTTGCAAAGTGTTGCGTTAAAGGAATTTTGTTCCTCTTTCGCCCAATCATAAATTTCTTTGGCTTTGGAATTAAAATCAAAGGCAGAAAAAATCTTAAAGGCGTGAAAAGCGCAATCACAGTAAGCAACCATGTAAACAATCTCGACTGTCTGTGGGTTATGCAAGCACTGCGCAGAAAGAAACTTTACATAACAGTTGCACCCCATAATTATAAGAAAGGATTTTGCGGAGCAATTCTTAAAGCAGGCGGAGTTGTTCCAATCCCAACCTCATTAAGCCAATCAAAAAAATTCAATGTAATGGTTGAAAGTTTTTTAAAGAAAAACACCTTTTTACATTTTTATCCAGAGCAATCACTTTGGAAAAATTGGCGTCAATCGCGTCCTTTCAAGCGAGGCTCATTCCTATATGCCAGCCAAAATAATGTCCCAATAATTCCGATAATCTTTTGCTTTCGAGGCAAAAAGGGTTCTCGAGTAACTGTCAACATTTGCAAGCCAATCTACCCAAAAGCAGAACTAAACACAAAAGAAAACAGTGAATATTTGCAAAATGAGGCTCAAAAGGTTTATGATGAAACTGTTGTCAATTTCTATGGATATGACAAAAAGGCCTATAAACGAAGCGAATATCAAACACCAAAAACAAAAAAATAAGTAAATTTTGAAATAAAAAAGAACTCCTATAAACATGGAGTTCTTTTTCTTTAAGCAACCTTTACGGTTTCATAATCTTTTACTATCTTCTCAATTTTCTTTTTATAATCCTCGCCTAAAAGCGTTGTAAAGCATTTTTTCATTTCATTTATGTCAAAAACCAAGTTTTCAACCATGCGTCCATCTTTTTCAACCTGTTTTTTCTTGAAAAATTCATATTCTGCATTATGGACAAGATATTCTTTAAAACGCTGTTTTGTAAGTTCTGGATTTTTCTTATAATCCTGATAAAGTGCCTCTGCAACAACCTCTCCGACAACATATCTAAACATATATTCACCATGTTTTTGTTGCCCATCGTCATCTTTTATCATGACAACCATTCGCTTTTTCAGCAAATCTAGCAAAGAGAGTTTCCCATCTGAAACAAGTCGCTGTTCAAAATTTTTTAAGTCATCCCCAAAAGTTGGTTGTTTTAAATTACTCAAAATAACCCACTCTTCATAAATGCCCCTTGCATTTCTAAGCAAATTATTTTGCCATACAATATCCATCTTTTTTCGTTCTTCTTTTGTGATAATGTTTTTCCCCAGCAACCAATCTGCAAAAAGTCTTTCAATAAACAATGACTCAATCTCGCCTATGCAATCGGTTTTTTGCTGACATCGTTGTTGTATTCTCTGACTTAAAAGGTGTCCAAACTCATGCCCAACAACCACAATTCCCATTGTATCGTTTTGAGGATGAAGTTGAATGTCAACCATCAGACCTTTTTTTGTTTTTTTAAGTCCAACAGCATTCTCCCCACCCTTTTCAGTTGGTCTGCCAGTAAACAAAGTTGTGCCCTTCAAATTTTCAAGAACATCACAAACTTTCTCTTCAAACTCTGGGTCTAAGTCATACAAAAATTCAAGTGCATATGTTTGCATTTTGCCAACCGTAAGGTCAACTTCATTAAATTTAACTTCTTCAATATCAAGCGTTGTAACAATCTTTTTGACAAACGGCAAAACGCTTTTAATTTGCCCATAAAACCAATAAGAATTGCGTTTCTTTACAACTTCATTAAATCGCGTTGCAACGGCCGCATAATTAATTTCTTCCATAGCCACCCCAAACTCTTACAAATCTTTATCTTTTGCTTTCACATCATCAGGAGTAAAATTGTAAATCCTGTCCTTAAACTCTTCATAAACTTGCTGACAAGCCCTAAGCCTTACCTCAAAAATCTCTTCTTTGCAAGCATCTTCTGGCAGTTTGCCCTCTTTGATAAGTTCATCTCGGCGATTTTTCATCTCTGCAAGATATGGCAAAGTGTCAACATAAACTTTTGAGAGCCTGCTTGTATTGTTTCCGCGATAGTCCACACCATAACTTCTAAACAACTCTTGCACAGGGATGCCCAATTTGATTGATTTTGAAACGACACGCCTATATTCAAGATTGCTCAAAGATTTGGCAGTAACTTTCCCACCATTCTTTTTTAATCTAGTCATAATTTCATCAACATCGAAATCAGTTTTTGTACTGTCAGTCATTCTGTTCTTCACGCCGTCAAGCCCCAACACCATAAGCAAGTCTTCATTAGAAAAATAATCACCATTTCCAATGCTGAAATATTTTTTAATGTTATCAAGTTTTGCATATAAAGCAGGGTCTTGGTTTGAAATTCCATCAAGAGAGCCGTGCGTCAAAATATAGTCCTCAAGCCCTGACTTTACATATCCAATGTATTCTGTTGAAATTGCAACAGACCTAATCTTTTCATCGCAAAGCAAGAAAATCACAAAAGAATATGGCAACCCATAAGACTTTCCAACATCAGTGATATATTGCCTGTAATTTGAATTTGTTCTAAATCCATCTACATAGCCTTCCGCATCTCTGTATGTCTTAAGCAGAGCAAGGTCTTTGCATCTGTAATATGCGTCCGAATATTCCCTAAATCCCAGCCCTTTCATGGCTTCTTCTGTTGTTACATCAATTCCCTTTTGGTGTTGACTTACAACATATGTATGCAACCTTTCAAAGAATGGCAAATCTTTTCTTCTTATATGAAAACTTCCGCCTGCCGCACGATAAGCCTTGACTTCTTCAATAAGCGTTGCCCTAACATCCTTAACCTGTTTAACTTTTCTTGGGTGTCCAAGCATAGCAAATGTCTCTTCAACATCCAAACGCTTGCCGTCAATCATAAATTTTGAGTTTTTGATATAGTTATATTCATAATCATCACAACCCAAATCGTCAACATTTCCACCCTTAGCAACATACTCATCAAGCAATCTCTGTGCCTTGATAACAGGATTTTCTTTTTGAGGTTTGCGTGGATGTCCAATTCGCTCAAACTTCTCTTCCACAGTCATAACCGTTCCATCTGTCTTGCGAACTCTCGTGCCAACGATATATGCATAAACCGGATGAGCCTTTGTAAGTTCATCCACCTTGCCACCACCAGCAACAAACTCATCTACAAGTTTCTTTGCATTGACAAAAAAGTCTTGCTTTTGACTTGGTCTTTTGTACCCCAAAAATGCAAATCTTTCCTCAATTGAAAGCAAACGCCCATTCTCATCCTTAAGCCTAAGGTTGCAAACCGCCTGATATTCCTTATCTTTGTTTTTCAACTCTTCAAGTTTGCCGCCATTTGCCACAAACTCGTCCAGCAACAATTTTGTTCTTTCTATTTTTCTTTCTAATGTATTCATAATATTATTATACCACATATTCAAACTTTGTCAACAAAATTTTTATAATCACCCCCACCTAATCCACCAAAAACATACAAAACAAAACCCCAAAATTACCAATTCCTCTTTTTTTCACATTTTTATATCAAATTTCTATTTCCAATCTCACCCCTAACCCTCTTAACACTGCATCAATCCCATAAAACGCCAAAAATTTCGCTCCAAACCACGAAAACATCACTAATTTTATTTTTTTTGTAAAAATACTTGTCAAAAAGTTTTTTTTGTGCTAAAATACACTCTGTAATTTGCCAAAAGCCTTTCAGACAGCAATCACATACACAACAAAAAGCCTAAGCAATTATATCACAACTTGAAAACACAAAAACTTGCCGAAGTGGCGGAATGGCAGACGCACAAGACTCAAAAT
>CAZQFT010000070.1:0-5596 GCA_964592565.1 uncultured Lachnospiraceae bacterium | reverse complement strand
TGGAAATGGGGATGTGACGAATCTGCAAAAACTTGAAGAAATGAAACAAACTGGTGTCGATGGCGTTATGATTGGGCGTGGTAGCCAAGGGAAACCATGGATATTTGCTCAACTTAAGGGTTTAGACATCAACATTGACAAATTTGAAACAGTTAAAAAGCATATCGAGATTTTAAGAGAACATTTTGAAGAGAGTTGGCTTAAACTTTACATTCGAAAACACCTTCTTTGGTATGCCGCTGATTTGCCAATGGCTGCGAATTTGCGTTTAAAATTGGCAACTTGTGACGATATAGATATGTGTTTAGAGATTTTAAAAGAAACATTTTCTGCTGAGAAATAATAAAAATTTATTTTTTGACCGCTTATTATTTTGAGATGAGAAAAAAATGTTGTAAAATATTATTGATGGTTTTGAATTTGCTTGTTAAGAATTAAGATGTTTACAGAAAAACCTGTATAAGAGGTGAGGTATGAAAAGAACAATCAGAGAATTAGAAGATTTGGAAGGAAAGCGCGTTTTGTTGCGCTGTGATTTCAATGTCCCTCTTGACAACTATGGTGATATTTTGGATGAAAGCAGAATTATGGCTGCACTTCCAACAATTTCATATCTTGTAAGACATGGCGCAAGACTTGTGGTTTGCTCACACCTTGGTCGTCCAAAGGGTTATGATAAATATCTTTCATTGTTTCCAATCGCAGTTTTTCTTATGAAATATTTTCCAAATCGTGTAAAGTTCTGCAACAAAGTTGTTGGACCAGAAGCGGAAAAGGCAGCGGCAAAATTGCACAACGGAGAAATTTTAGTTTTAGAAAATTTGCGTTTTGAAGAAGGGGAAGAGAAAAACGACCCTGTTTTTGTTCAAAAACTCGCCAAACTTGGAGATATTTTTGTTAATGACGCTTTTGGTGTGGCACACAGAAAACACGCGTCAACTTATGGCGTTGCACTTAAGATGCCCGCAGCAATTGGATTTTTGATTGAGAGGGAACTTCAAACTTTTGAAAAGGCGTTCAAAGGAACTCATCACCCTTTTGTGGCAATCTTTGGTGGAGCAAAAGTTTCGGACAAACTTGATCTTATCAAAAATGTTATGGATAAGGCGGATACAATCATTATCGGCGGAGGAATGGCGTATACATTCCTGCAAGCAAGAGGAATCAACATCGGAGATTCAATTGTTGCTCATGACAAAATTGAAGATGCAAAAGAAATTATGAAAATGGCAAGGGAAAGAAAAATTAAGTTATTGCTTCCAGTTGACCATGTTGCATATATAAAAGATAAAGACAAAGTTGTAAAAACTTGCGAACTTGAACGAGGGATGATTGCTTTTGATATTGGAAAACGCACCATAAAACTTTTTGCCGCTGAAATTATGAAAGCGAAACAAGTGGTTTGGAATGGACCTGTTGGAAAATATGAAGACCCACGCTTCAAGAAAGGCACTATGAAAATTGCAAAAGCAATTGCCAAGAGTGAGGCTTATTCAATTGTTGGAGGCGGCGACAGTGTAAGCGCAATCAATGCTTGTGGAGTTGCGAAATACATCGAGCACTTGTCAACAGGTGGCGGAGCAAGTTTGAAACTTATGGAGGGGAAAGTTCTTCCTGCGGTTGAAGTGATTGATACAATTTAGTTTGTAAAGGAGATTTAAATGAAAAAAATCATTATTGGAAATTTCAAAATGAATACAAAGCCAAGCGAGTTTAAAACTTATGCTATGACACTTGCAACGAAGACAAAGGATACAAAAAATGAAGTTGTAGTTTGTCCACCATACACTCACTTGCAAATTGCAAAAGAAATTTTGCTTGGAAGTGGAATCGGCTATGGTGCACAAAATATCTCTGATGAAGAGAAAGGTGCGCTTACTGGAGAAATCTCTGCAAGCATGATTAAGGATTTGGGGGCAAGTTATGTTGTGATTGGTCACAGCGAAAGACGCTCAAAATTCAAAGAAACAGACAGACTTATCAATAAAAAAATCAAAACTGCACTTGCAAACGGATTGAAAGTTGTGCTTTGTGTTGGCGAAAGTTTGCAAATAAGACAATCAAAACAAGCGATTCCTTTTGTTAAGAAACAACTTGATGATGTACTTAAAGGGATTTATGAAAACGAACTTGACAGCGTAATCATTGCTTATGAGCCACTTTGGGCTGTCGGAACAGGCAAAGTTGCAACATTAAATGATATTAAGAAAATGATTGACATGATAAGAAAAGAAATTGAAAATCTTTATTCCGCAAAGGCTGGACAAAACATTTCGATTGTTTATGGCGGAAGCATCAATCTTGCAAACTATAAGAGAATTCTCTCTTGCGAAAGTTTGAATGGAGTTTTGATTGGTGGGGCTTGTCTTGATGTTGACGGTTTCTCACTTATCTGCAGAGAAAAATACTAATGGAGTAATAATGAGCAAAATAGCACTTTACAGAAAATACAGACCAAAAAGTTTTGAAGAGGTTATTGGACAAGAACACATCACAAAAACCCTTCAAAATCAAATCATGAACAATCAAATTGGGCATGCTTATCTTTTTACGGGGACTCGCGGAACAGGAAAGACCAGCATTGCGAAGATTTTCGCAAAATCTGTAAACTGCCTTTCGCCAAATCATGGTTCGGCATGTGGAGAGTGTGAAAATTGCAAGAAACTTGAACAAGAAAACGACATCAACATAATTGAAATTGACGCAGCATCAAACAATAAGGTTGATGACATCAGACAAATCAGAGAAAATGTAAAATTTATGCCTGTTGGTGCAAAATATAAGGTTTATATCATCGACGAAGTGCATATGCTTTCAGATAGTGCTTTCAACGCACTTTTGAAGACTTTGGAAGAGCCACCAAGTTTTGTAATTTTTATCTTAGCAACAACAGAAGTTCACAAACTTCCACAAACGATTATGTCAAGATGTGTACGCTTTGATTTCAGACTTGTTTCTGCCGACGAACTTGCAAAACATTTGGCGAAAGTCTTTGACAAAGAAGGCATAAAATATGATGAAGACAGTTTGAAGATTATTGCAAGTGCAGGTGATGGAAGTGTGCGTGATACGCTTTCAATTGCGGACAGCATTGCGTCATATTGTCAAGGAAATGTAACGAAAGAAAAGACCTTAAGTGTTCTTGGAACGACCGACCACGAGATGATTATCAACTTCTTTGACCAAATCAAAGAAAAAGATGTTGGACAGGTTTTGACACTTATTGACAAAATTGAAAAAGAAGGCAAAAACTTGGCAGTTTTTGCAAAAGATCTTTCAAAACATGCAAGAAATTTGCTTGTATGCAAGTCTTGTTCAAATGCAAATGAAATCTTAAATTTGACAGATGAAATCTTTGCAATGTACAAAGAACAGTCAGAAAAATTTGAGGAGAAAGACCTTATTCGTTATATGCAAGTTTTCTCAAGTGCAGAAAGCGAACTTAGATATACTTTGTCAGTAAGATTGTTGCTTGAAACCACTTGTTTGACAGCGATTCTTGGCTTTGACGCAAAAAAAAACTGAAAATTGAGAAAGATATAACAAAACTTTCTGCAAGCAATGTTTGGGGCAAAGTTGTGCTTTATCTTAAAGAACATCACAAAGTTGCACTCCATGTTGCATGCGGTGATATTACAAACTCAAAAATTGATGACGGAAAACTTATAATCCGCTCGAATGACGCATTTTTGATTGATGTGCTTGAAAGCGGAAGAAAAGACATTGAAACGGCGATTCGCTGGCAGGGCTTGGACTTAAAGTTTGAAGTTGAAAAATTTGAAAGCGCAGAGCAAAAAATAAATAAAGACATCAAAAAAATTGAACTTTTCTTTGGAAACAAGGTTGAATTTGAAGACTAATAAATTTTTGGAGAAAAAAATAAGTTGCTAAGATTTTTAATTGATGTAAACAAAATAAAAGGAGATTTAAAATGGGATACGGATTTGGTGGTGGCTTTGGCGGAGGAAATATGCAAGCATTAATGCGTCAAGCACAAAAAATGCAAGAGGATATGAAACGCATACGCGAAGAAATTGATGCGACAGAATATACATCTTCAGTTGGTGGCGGAATGGTTGAAGTTACAATGCTTGGAAACAAAACTGTTAAGGCTGTAAGAATTAAACCTGAGGTTGTTGACCCAGATGATGTTGAAATGCTTGAAGATTTGATGGTAAGCGCGGTTAATGACTGCATAAGCAAAATTACTGCGGACGAACAGTCAAGATTGCCAAACTTAGGGATGTAAAATGAGCGAATTTGACGAACCTATTGAAAGATTGATTGAATATTTCAGAAGTTTGCCAGGTGTTGGGAAGAAAACTGCCCAACGCTATGCTTTTTATATCATCGAAAACAACCGCGACAAGGCAGAAAATTTTGCGAAAGCGATTGTGGAAGTTAAGGACAAGGTCAAACTTTGTGCTGAGTGTGGGAATTATTCTTCCAGCGAGATTTGTCCAATCTGCAAACGCAGAAATCAAAAAATTGTTTGCGTTGTGCAAGAGCCAAAAGATATTGTTTCAATGGAAAAAGTTAAAAGTTTCGAGGGGGTTTATCATGTGCTTTTTGGATGCATTAATCCACTTGAAAACAAAGGCCCAAATGATATTCGCATTAAAGAACTTCTTGCGCGTGTAAGCAAAAACAATGTTCAAGAGGTTATCATGGCGACAAACCCAGATGTTGAGGGCGAAGCAACAGCGATGTATATTGCAAAAATCTTAAAGCCAATGGGCGTGAAAGTTACGCGTCTTGCACAAGGGATTTCAATTGGCAGTGACATCGAGTTTGCGGATGAAGTAACTCTTGAAAAAGCGTTGCGTGCAAGACAAGAAATTTAATAAAGGTGGAAAGATGAGTAAAACTGTTGAAATGTTAAAAAAATATGTTCCATATAACGAGCAAGAAGAAAGAGATGTCGCAATGATTATTGAGGCTGAGGGTATTTTTGGTGAGATTTTGACAAGAGAAAACAAATTTTGTCACCTTACTTCGTCTGCTTTCATAATCAACAAAGATCACACCAAAGTTTTAAGTACATATCACAACATATATGACTCTTGGACTTGGGTGGGTGGACATGCTGATGGCGACGATGACATGCTTTATGTTGCGAAAAAAGAAACAAAAGAAGAAACTTCGCTTGAAAATTTTAAAGTGCTCAACAAACATCCAATTTCTGTTGAGATTTTGCCTGTTAAGTGGCATGTAAAGAGAGGAAAATATGTTTCGGGGCATTTGCATCTTAATGTTACATATCTTTTCGAAGCGAGTGAAAATGACGCAATTAAAATTCGTGAAGGCGAAAACAGCGGAGTATGCTGGTTGACTTTTGACGAACTTATTGAAAAGTCAAAAGAGCCATATATCATTCCAGTTTATAAAAAAATCATTGAGAGAATAAAGAAAAATTTGATTTAATCGACAAATTATGATTTGTAAAAATAAAAGAAGAAAAAATTAAATGCATATGACGCATTTATTTTTTATCAAAAAGTTGCAAAAAGAAGAATGAAAGTTTATAATATATGTTGTATGGAGACGTACCGAAGTGGTCGTACCGGGACGCACTCGAAATGCGTTTGTCGAGTAA
>CAZQFT010000069.1:0-5715 GCA_964592565.1 uncultured Lachnospiraceae bacterium | reverse complement strand
GATGAATTTCACCACGGTGCCACTCTAATTGAACCCAAAAGTTCCACTCGACCTGCAAATTGTGCCATGCAGTCAGCCCTGCTCCTCGCAAGTATCTCAGGGGTGGAAATGACAACTCCGCTGTTTGCTTTCACCAACCGCAAACTCTCTGAAAACTTCTGATGTCAACAGTCCCATCAACGATAATTATGCCCTCATTTTAACACTATTTTTTTTGTATGTCAAGTTTTTTGTAAAAAAACAAAAAATCTTCTCTATTCCAAAAATACCCTATTGACAACATATTGTTTTTATGCTATAAATATTTTTGAAAAGGAGAAGAACAATGTTTGATTTTAAAAAATATCCAAATGAAGTGATTTTGGCATGTCTTCACGATATCGCTTATGAAAAAGGCTTTTATTTTTACCCTGACTGTTTTGGAGAAGAAGATGATTGGCGCAATTTCAATTTTTATGAAATGCTTCAAACACTTTTCAGTCCCAAACTTGACGAAATATTCCAAGGAAAAGTTACAAAACTTAAAAGAGACTATACACAAGACAAAAAAGAATTCGAAGAACTTTACAAAAAAGATTTAATAACTCTAGACAACCTTATGTCCGAAGTTGCAGAACTTAATAAACGTTTGAAATCCTCAATTAATGAATACGAAACAGAATATGCCAAATATTTAAGGATACAAAGAAAACTTGTTGCGGAATTGAAACAGTTTGATTTATCTAGCTTTAACAATGGTAAACCTATTGTCAAAACGATACATAAAGGCTCAATAAAAAATGTGTTTGTCGTAACCAAAGACCATATTACACAAATTGATGAATATCATAAACCCCGCTATTTCTATTGTCCTGAACTTAAAGAAAAATTTAATAAACTTTTAGGAAGAACAAAAACACCTGAAACTACAAAATAAAAAGAAGGGAACCCTTCTTTTTTTAATTTTTATAAATCTTCAACCAATGCATAGAAAATGTCGCTCGCGCCACGGTCAATGTGTTCTGAGAGAGTGTGGTTGTCAATTTTGATATAACAATTTGCCAAAATCGCATAAGTCAATGCAACCTTGTCGCTTTCATCATAAAGTGAGGCATCATTTTCATCAAGCAAATTTTTTGCAATGTCATAAGAAATATATTCGCCGTCCTCAGTTTTTACAACATAGTTTATCTCGCCGTTTGCTTTTAAAATATTTCCATTTTGGTCAACATTTTGATTGTAAAGCGAACTTTCAACCGCAAACAATTTTTGAAACTTCTCTGCCAAATAAAAGTCAATGTTGTTTATTACAAACTTTCTTCCAGCAAAAGTCGAAAGTTTCATTGAAGCATATTCAACTTTTGTCATTTCGTCTTGATATTTTGACAACTCAACTTTTTCAAACTTGCCCAAAATCTCTGCAAGTGAGCGGTTGTTTTGAAGCATTGCAGAATAAAACTTTTTCATTGACTCTTGCTTAAGGCTCAAAAAATCGCCAACCGCAATATTGTCATCCAAAATTGTAAGTCCATCAAGCAAAATCGGGTTGCTTTGTGTGCTTTCATATTCGCTCGCAGTCCTAAGCACCCTGAAATCTCTGTCACAAATCAAAGTTTGTCCAGCATGTTCAACGGCAAAAAGTTCTTCACGCTCGGTTACATGAATTACAAATTTGTTTGGAAATCTTGTTTCGATATTTTCAACTTTAAGATATGCAAAATTTGGGTTTTCTGCAACTTTTGCATTAATTTTTTCAATTGATTTGTTTTTCCCTTCAAAAAAAACGCAAGCCCCATAATTAAACTGCCCAGCATCCACAATTTCTTCTTCCGAAACTGTCAGATTTTGAGTTGTTGAGTGAAATTCAACACTGACCGATGAAAGAGCAAACAGTGTCCAGAACAAAATCAAGACCACTGCTATTGCCGCCCCCACTGCTGATAATGAAATAATCAACTTTTTACTCAATCTTAATCCTCTTTATGTCCGCACCCAAAAGATTGTATTTTTCTTCAATTCTTTCATATCCTCTGTCAATGAAGTCAACATTATGCACAGTGGTGTAGCCTTCTGCCGTCATGCCAGCCAAGACAAGTGCCGCGCCAGCACGCAAATCGCTTGCGAAAACATCTGCACCGTACAACTTTTCAACGCCCCTCACAAGCGCCGACCTGTCCTTAATCACAATATCTGCTCCCATTTTTTTGAGTTCCATAACATGCCCAAATCGGTTTTCAAACAGGTTTTCAGTCAAGAGGCAAGTTCCTTTACTGACTGTCTGCAAAACCATCATTTGCGGTTGTAAGTCGGTTGGGAAAAAGGGATATGGCAGAGTCTCAATTTTTTCAATTGAAGAAAGTCTTTTGTCTACTCTCAGCCTTATTTTATCATCAAACAAATCAATTTTGCAAGCAGTTTGCTTTAAAAACGAAATTAAACTTTCGTTGTGCCTAAAAACAGCGTCCTCAAGCAAAATATCTCCTCCACAAATTGCTGTCCCTAAAAGATAAGTTCCTGCCACGATTCTGTCAGACATAACACGAAAACTTGTTCCGTGCAATCTTTCTACGCCATCAATAATGATTATTCCTGAGCCAGCACCACTTACTTGTGCCCCCATACTGTTGAGGAAATTTTGCAAATCCTCAACCTCGGGTTCTTGCGCACAATTTTTTAAAACAGTTCTCCCCTTAAGAAGCACCGCACACATCATCAAACTTTCAGTTGCCCCAACACTTGGAAAGTCAAGCACAACCTCGCCCGCCTTTAGGTTTTCACCATGACAATAAATATATCCATGCCTCTCAATAATTTTCACGCCAAGAGCCTTAAACCCTTTCAAATGGATGTCAATCGGACGCTGTCCAATCTTGCACCCACCCGGATAAGCAATAACAGCGCTTCTAAACCTTCCAACCAACGCCCCCAAAATAAAAATAGACGCACGTACCTTTTGTGTCAGTTCGTGAGTTATCTTTGAATATTTGCAATTTTTTGTGTTTATGTAAAGTTTATCTCTGTCATTGTAAGAGGTAATATTCAGAACTTGCAAAATTTCTCTCATCGCCACCAAATCGGTAAGGTTTACATAATTTTCAAGTTCAATTTCGCCGTCACATAAAACGGATGCTGCCAAAATTGGCAAAAAGGCATTTTTTGAGCCGTCAACCCTAATTCTGCCACTCAATTTTCTGCCACCATTAATCAATAAACAGTCTTCCATAAATGCAGTATATGAAACCGCCGCCGTTTTTGTTTTAACAACTTTAATCCAAATTATTTAAAAAAGAGAGGTTGTCCTCTCTTATTTTTTAGTTATCACAAAATTATCAATCAACCCCACTATGGTTTAATAATAATAGTTTTCAACCCAATGCCCCTCTTGTCTATATTTTTGATATTTTAGCACAAAAAAAATAAAAAAACATAATGTTTTGGATGTTTTTGCGACATAAATATAAGAAAAAGGATGTTAAAATATACGCAAATAAAAACATTCAGGAGGAATAGTTATGACATTAAGTCAAGCAGTATCAATTAGGATTAGAAAAATTTTACAAGATAGAAAGATGACTCAGTATCGTTTGGAGCAAAATTCGGGAATTTCTCATGGCACTATGAACAGTTTTCTAAATGGAAGAAATAAAAGTTGCAACTTAACAGCTGTTGTTCTGGTTACTCGTGCTTTAGGGGTGACAACTTCCGAATTTTTCAACGACCCAATCTTTGAAAGCAATTGGAAATTGAATAAAATAAAATCTATAAATTCGTAAAATATTTTCTATATGACACTAAAAAAGAGAGGACTTCCTCTCTATTTTTTTAATTTATTTCCGCAGTTGCGACAGAACTCGTCGCCTGCTTGATTTACAGTTTCGCATTTCTCGCACTTCAAAACAAGTGATTTCCCACATTTACTACAGAAATTTTCGTTGGCATCAACCTTGTCTCCACAATATGGACAGTTTTCAACAGATAATCCTTGTTTAACCGACCTTGTTCTCTTTTTGATTGAACGATGATTAATGTCCGCATCTGTTGAAGCATATTCTTCTTGCATGCTTTTGGTTTTGTCTTGAACATACAAATCTTTCTTCATTCTCATTGCAGTAAGTTCTGGCTCAAACGCCTTAGGAAACAACACAAAAACCAAGATTGCACTTAAAACGCCAAACATAGCAAAAATTGCATTAACTAACGAACCGCCCGAAACGCCTCCTATCAATCTGATTATCATTACAATGGCAAAGATTGTATATGCTACCAAGAATGCCCACAAAATCTTTAATAATATGCAATGCACTGGTTGTTTCTTTTTCATACTCTCTCCTTTTTCTAAATTAGAAAAACACATTTAACCGCAATAAGTCAACTAAAAAACAAATTTATATATTTTTTATTAACCAAACTTTTTATCTTTCCTGTCAACACTAAACATTGCAACAACTTCAGCCACAAGAATTTGGAATCATCAAAAATTTATTATCCATTTATTGTAGTTTACTTTATTTCTCCAAAAATAAATTTTATATCATTTCTCAAAGTTTTGCCGTTTTTCATATAGTCTTCGTAAAAACTTGATGCCACTTCAGGTGGCATAAGCGGAAGATTTGGAATTTCAGAAATTTCAATAAATTTTGGCAAGTACACTCCATTGTTTCGATTCTCTTGATACTCTTCACCCTCTCCAGAGCCAAACTCTCCAGAAATCCACTCGGCTGTGTAAAAATACTCAACGCTGTTTTGATTTTCATATGTATACACCTTCTTAATCGGTTTCACAACAAGCCCAAACTCTTCAAAAACCTCTCTTTTCACGCACTCTTCTTCGGTTTCATTTCCTTCCATTCCACCACCCGGAAAAGTATAAAAGATTCTGCCCTGTCTTTCACGATACATTGAGACAATCTTTCCTTCATGAATTATTATCGCTCTTGCACGAACTCTTTTTTCTTCCATTTTTATTCTCCTATACTTGCATTATAACACATAAAAAAGAAAATGTATACGAATCCGCATACATTTTACAAAAACTTTAAATTTTGCTATTCCTACTCTGTCGGTCTACATTCAAAACAACACCAATAGCCGCCATAAAAACCATTACCGAAGTTCCCCCGCTCGAAATGAACGGCAGTGGCAAGCCCGTTGGCGGGATTGAGCCTGTAACCACCGCGATGTTAAGAAGTGTTTGAACCGCAATTACAATCCCAACTCCACATGCAAGCAGACATCCAAAGCGGTCCTTTGCATTAAGCCCAATTTTGAAAAGATTAAAGACCAAAAGTGCGTAGACGCTTATAAGACCAAGACAGCCGATAAGTCCAATTTCTTCGCCGATTATTGAAAAAATAAAGTCACTTTCCGCAAAGGGTAAAAAAAGATATTTTTGACGCGAGTTAAAAAGCCCAACCCCAAACAATCCACCGTTCCCAAGGCTGTAAAGTGATTGAATAAGTTGAAATCCTTCTCCCTGTGGGCTTGCCCATGGGTCAAGAAAAGCAAACAAGCGTTTCATGCGATATGGTTCTGCCAAAATTAGTGCAGGGACAGCGACCACAGCCATTGATGAAAACATGAGGGTGTGTTTTTTGCTCATTCCACCAATGATGAGCATAAAAAGCGTTACGAGAGCAAGACACATCGTTACCCTCATGCTTGGTTCAATTATGACAAGCACACACAAAAGACCAGCAATCGCAAGTGGCGGAATAAGTCCTTTGAAAGTTTTTATTT
>CAZQFT010000068.1:0-5727 GCA_964592565.1 uncultured Lachnospiraceae bacterium | reverse complement strand
TCTATTTTTGCAGTTATAAATCCAAACTATCAATTTGCAATCAACTACTCACCTACAGAGCAAGACCTTCTAAATCCATATTCAGTTGATGTAAAAACAGCCGAGCAACTGCAATCCCAAAATCACGGCAACATACTTGGGAAAGCAAGCGTTCCGCGTAAAGACATCTTTCAAGAAATTGATGGGCTTGAAATTTATGACAGCACCATAACACTTGATGAAGATGTGCTCGATTACTCCTTAAAACTTTATTCTGTTTTCAATCATGAATTTGGACACATTTTGGGAATCGGCGACGCATATGACAACCCATATGCAACCTATGACACCGTAATGCAAGCATACTCCTATTACACCCCGCATGATTTTACCAGAAATGATGTTTCTGTGATTGATGCTCTATATCGTGACCCAGCCAACACCAAAACTGAAGAAGAAATTGAGTATTTTCTTGAAAATTACGCCACAAAAAGTGCTACAGAAATCACAGACTCTATCAATCACAAAGTTTTTGCAGTAACCAGCCTACAAGACCTCCAAACGATTAAAGATAATAAACTTTCAATTATAAACAACTTAAAGAACAACTTTTGGGGTTATAACCAAGCGATTGTCAACGACCTACTCCAAAAAATGGAAACAATGGATTTTAACCCAGAATTTGGAAAAATGCCTGTTAGATTTGGTGAAATTCCACTTGAAACACACAACCCTTCCAAAACATATCACTATTGCCAATATAAAATGCCTTTTTATATTGGCGGAAAAACTCACACTGACTACTTCACCAACAGTTACGCTGCTGAAGGTGCATATACAAACTTAAACTTTCCAATTCAAACAGCCGCATCGGTTTGCACTGACGCCAATGGATTAATTGAAGATATGTCGCCATATGTTTACATAAATATCGACAACTATGTTCTGGAAATCAGATTGTATGAACGAAAGACGCCCGAAGGAGTAATTCTTGAAGGAAAAGGCGTAACACTTAATGCAGTATATCAGATTACGGAAAAATCTGGCGAAGAGTATTTTGAAGATTTGTTTTCAAAAACTGCATCAACTTCAAACGAAGCAAATCTTGAAAAATAGAACCTGAAGACAAATAACTCTTTTTAACATAAAAAAACTGAGCGTTTCGCCCAGTTTTTTTTCATAAAGCCTTATTAATTTTCCAACTTTTTTCTGATACTCTCAAGAATCTTATTTTCAAGACGAGAAACTTGCACCTGTGAAACTCCCAAACGCTCAGCAATTTCACTTTGCGTTTTGTCCTGAAAATATCTCATAAGAATGATATTCTTATCTCTGTCGTCAAGTTTGTCAATTATGTCCTTAAGTGCAAACTTATCAACAAAATCATCACTTTCTTGGCTGTCATATCTGTCAATAAAAGTAAGTCCCTCTTCTTCTCCGTCATCAAATGGTGCATAGAGAGAAACTGGCATTTTTGCAGAATCCATTGCCATTACAACTTCCTGCTCGCTTATTTTAAAATAGTCCGCAATTTCAGAAACAGTTGCATTTCGAGCATTGTCAACTTGAAACTTAGCAACAAACTTATTGATTTTAAGGTTCAAGCCCTTTATTGCCCTTGAAACCTTCACAGAACCATCATCTCGCATAAAACGCTTAATTTCACCAACAACCATTGGTACAACATAAGTTGAGAACTTAACATTAAACGAGCAATCAAAATTGTTTATTGCCTTTAAAAACCCCATGCAACCCAATTGGTATAAGTCATCCTTTTCAACACCCTTGTCCTTAAACCATCTAATCACACTTTTAATAAGCGGAGAGTTTTCATTCACCAAAGTTTCCTTTGCCTGTTCATCTCCTTCTTGTGCTTTTTTGATAAGTTCGAGGGTTTCCTCCTGCCCCAGCATCAACCCACCTGTTGACAAACAGAAGCAATTTTCTTTTTCATCCTCACAGACGTTCCAAAAGAATTGCTAACAACTTGCACATCATCCATGAAACTTTCCATGACAGTAAATCCCATCCCAGAGCGTTCCGCAGAAGGTTTTGAAGTATAGAATGGCTCTCTTGCTTTTTCAACATCCCTAATGCCAACCCCCTTGTCAGTCACAGTAACCGTAACTTGGTCATCTTCAAGTTCACAACGCAAAATTACATCCCCTTTAACCGCCGTAGGATATGCATGCACAACACAGTTTGTAACAGCCTCAGAAACGGCAGTCTTTATATCTGTAATTTCATCAACTGAAGGATTTAACTGCACACAAAAAGAAGCAACGCAAACACGAGCGAAACCCTCATTAACAGACAATGCTTTAAAGCACACTTCCATATAATTTGAATATTTCATTTTTATCTCCTTTAAACAATTTTTGGCATAAGTTCATAAAGTCCAGTCATTTTAAAAATTTTCTCAGCATGAATTGATGGGTTTGCAATATAAATCGGAATACTCTTCTCTTTCATCTTCTTATATCTCCCAATCAAAACGCCAATTCCAGTTGAATCCATAAATGAAAGTTCAGACAAATCAATAACAATCTTATCAAAATCCGGTTTGCTGAAAATTTCATCCATGGACAACCTTGTATAACTGGCAGAATGTTCATCTAATTCTCCACACAAAAGCACATATAAAACCTTGTTATGAACGCGACTTTTTACTTGCATAATCACTCCTTTCATGCCCAGTATAACACACTCAGAAATGCGAAAATTTGGAGTGTATGTCGAATTTTTGCTTATTTTGTAAGCGTAAAAAGGAAATAGATTCAAAATCAATAATAAAATCTCAATAAAAGTTAATTTCACTTGCAAAAATCGAAAAACATATGTTAAAATATGTTTAACAAACTTTAAGGAAATTATATGAAAGAAAAAATCAACATAATTCTCGACAGCGACCCGGGTGTCGACGATGCAATCACGCTTCTTTACGCAACTCAATGCGACAAATTCAACATACAACTTATTGCCACTGAAGGCGGAAATTCTCCTATTGAAAACATAACAGCAAATGCACTGCATTTGGTTGAACTCTTAGGTGCAGATATTCCTGTTGTTCAAGGTGCAAAGAACCCGCTCAAAAGGGAAGCCGTTTATGCAAAAAAACAACAAGGAAAATTCGGTTTAGGAAATTACTCTTTCAACAAAAAGAAACTGAAAAACAAGCCAATCGAAGGTGAAGCATGTGATGTAATTTATGAAACCCTTAAGTCAAATAAAGAAAAATTCACAATCGTTTCAATTGGCCCTATGACAAATCTTGCAAAAATGTTGCAAAAATATCCTGACTGCAAGAAATATATCAAGCAAATCGTGTTTGAAAGCGGAACTAAAGAAAAAATTTATGGCAAACCATACAAATCTTTCAATGTTGGCTATGACCCTGAAGCAGCAGAGATTGTCTTTAAAAGTGGCGTAAAACTTGTTATGGTCCCAATGGAATTAGGACACTTTGCTTATCTAGATAAAAACGACATCAAGTTTTTCAAAAAAGCAAACAAGATTGGTAAAATCTATACAAAAATGTTTAAAGGATATAGTGACTATCATGTTGGCAAACTTGGCGCTGCCGTGCATGATGTTTGCACTGTATATTATCTTGCCCACCCTGAATATATCAAAACCGAACAAGCCTATATCGAACTTAAATATTACACAAACCCTGACGGCACAAATTTTGGATATATCGACACAGATTTTACCAAAAAACCGAATGCAACAATATGTGTAGACCTTGATATAAGCATGTTTAAATATGACCTGTTTGATGCACTTGAAAAATTTACTAAATAATCAAATTAATCATTCAAAAATTACTATTTAAGAGGTAAAAATGAAAATAAGAGTTCCAAAGAAAAAAATATACCCAAACGGAGCAACCTTAGTCTTCAAACATACAAAAAAGAAATCCACAGCAGTAACTGCTGGCTTCGTATTTGGTCAAAATCGAGATAATTATCCAGAACCAACCGCCCATTTCTGCGAGCATATGTTCTTTAAAGCAACAGAGAACAAAAATGAAAAAGAACTGCGTGCCGCAATGCTTGACACATTTTCAAAATATAATGGTCGCACAAATCAATTCTATACGGAAATTGATTTTTTACGCTCAAACAAGGCTCTTGAACCATGTTTTAAACTTGCAAGCGAAATGCTTTTGCAAACAAAATTCAACACAAAATCCATAAATTCCGAAAAAGGCGTCATAAAACAAGAATTAGTCAGAAGACTTAACAACCCAGACGCTGAATTTAGATTTACTTGCAACAGAACATTCCGCACAAAATACACAGAAAACACAACCGTTTTAGGAAGCCAAGAAGAAATTGACGCAATGGACGCCAAAATCCTCAAAAAATTCAGGGATGAAACCTTCATTTCTCAAAATTTTGTCATCACAATTCGCGGCGGAATTTCATATTCAAAAGCAAAACGCTTGGCTGAAAAATATTTCATCAAAAAACTCAAATCAAACCCAGACTTCCCTGTAGACCAAAACATAATCAATCCAATCACAAAAACAGGAAATTTAAGGATTGATTACTTCAACTTCAAAAAAGCAATCTGCAACATAACTTACAAATTTGATGACGATTTTAAATCAACCAAAAATGAAAAAGTTTTACAAATGCTTTGCAGCATCTGCAATGGTATAAGCGGAAAATTCTTTTCGAGATTGCGTGACAAAGGTCTTGTATATGACGCAGGAATGTCATATCAAACTCGCCCAACCTTCCTTTTGGCAGCAAATGTCAATTGCTCAAGTGAAAACATCAACAAGTGTATTGAAGAATTTGGAGAAGTGCTAAAAGACCTTCGCACAAGATTAATTGACGAACAAATCATCGAGAAGAAAAAAGAAAACAAGAAACTTGCAGATGATGAGTATACTCCTTCAATCTATCCTGACATCCTCTTCTCGAACTATCTTACACACCAAGACGAACTTTTTTCTAAAAAACGGATAAAAGAACTAAGAAAATCTTATGAAGACATCACTCCGCAAGACATCAAAGAGATTTGCGAAATTGCCTTCTCAAAACCAGAAAACATATATATATCAATCTTGACGGAAGCAAAACCTGAAACCTTCTATACATACGAGCAAATGCAAGACATTTTGATTAAAAATAAAAAACCTAAAAAGACGAAAACTCCAAAATCAGAAAAACTTGAAAGTTCAGAAAATGTAGAAAATGCTGTTAACGCCGAAAAACAAGCGACTAAGACAAACAAATCATCCAAAAGTAAGAAGGCTGAGCCAGTCACAAAAGCAAACAAAGCAACAAAAAAACAATAAAAAAACTACATCAAAAACAAAACAATTTGCTGAACAATAAATTTATATAAAAACAAAGAAAAAAAATACACTCAATTCCGAGTGTATTTTTTTGAAACACAAAATCTTATTAACAATATATTCTAAAATTACTTCAATTCTACAACAGCGCCAGCTTCCTTGAATTTAGCTTCAAGTTCTTTAGCTTGTGCTGTAGGAACGTTTTCTTTAACCATTGCTGGAGCGCCATCAACGATAGCTTTTGCTTCAGAAAGTCCAAGACCTGTAACTTCTCTAACAACTTTGATTACAGCGATTTTGTTAGCACCAACTTCTTTCAAGAATACGTTGAATTCGCTCTTTTCTTCTTCAGCAGCTGGAGCAGCAGCACCAGCAGCAGGAGCAGCAGCAACTGCAACTGGAGCAGCAGCGCTTACGCCAAATTCTTCTTCCAAAGC
>CAZQFT010000067.1:1268-5755 GCA_964592565.1 uncultured Lachnospiraceae bacterium | reverse complement strand
GGGCTGAAGCAAATTGCGATTACTGACCATGGCTTTAATCATCAGTTTTTTGGTATCAAAAGAAAAAATGTTCCGCAATTGCAGGAAGATATTTTAAATGCGAAAGAAATTACTGGCGTTGATATTTTGCTTGGTGTAGAGTCAAATCTTATTTCTTTGGATGGAGAAATAGATGTCAAAGAAGAAGATTATGAATTTTTGGACATTCTTCTAATGGGTTATCATAAAATGGCAAAAACAACAACATTAAAGGATAGAATGTTGCTTAATGTTGCGAATATGTTTGACAAGGTGTTTAAGCCAAGCAAGGAAAGAATAAATCGAAATACAACTGCTTTTTTGAAAGCACTTGATAAATATCCAATTGATGTAATTACACATCTTAATTATGGATTTGAAACAGACACACTTGCGGTTGCGAAAATGGCAAAACAAAAAGGGGTTTATATTGAACTTAATGGCAAGAGAATATGTTTTACTGAGGAAGAAATGTTGATTATGGCTTCTGAAGGAGTTAAGTTTATTGTAAACTCAGACGCACATCGACCAGAAAAGGTGGGTGAGGTAAACAACGGAATGAATTTGATTTACAAATTGGGAATTCCACTTTCTCAAGTTGTAAACATTGACAGCGTTCCAAAATTTCATAAGAAAAGAGGGAACTAATGAGTTTTTCACGACAATCAAAAGAAGAGATTTTAAAGACTGCTATTGAGGACGAAAATTGTGCTCTTTCTTTTTTGTCGGGACTTATTCATTCTTGTGGGCAAATTGAAAAGAAAAACAACAAGATTTATATAAAAATTGTATCAGATGTTGAAAAACTTTTTAATTTTTGCCAAGAAATAATAAAAAGACTTTATGGTGACGAAGTAAATCCTGAAATTTCAGAAAACTACAACATAACAAAACATACTTACTATGAAATTTCATTTGAGGTAGAAAAGTTTAAAAGGCTGCTCATTGATGTGGGGATTATTGACATTGAAAATGGAGAGATGTCTTTCAATTTTGATATTGACAAAAATTTGATTTTGGAAGAGGAAGCACGCAGAGCCTTCATTAAGGGGGTTTATATTGGGGCAAGCACTTCAAGCATAAAACTCTCAAGCGAAACCACTCAAAGTTGCGGTTCTGGCTATCATTTGGAGTTTGTTGGGCAAAGTCACCAATTCTTGTTGGATTTTTCCAGCATTTTGGCAGAATATAACATTATCGGAAAGATTTTTGAGCGTAAGAATTCTTATGTGCTTTATGTCAAGGATGTTGCTACAATCCAAGACCTTTTGGCACTTGTTGGAGCAAACAAATGCGTGCTTGACTTAAGTAATGAGATTGTTACACGAGAATTGAGAAACAAAGTGAACAGACAGGTAAACTGCATAAATGCAAACATCAACAAGACAGTTGAGGCAAGCCTGAAACAAGTAAATGCAATAAATACAATAATCAACACAATTGGGCTGGAAAGTTTGTCAGAAGACTTGCAAGAAGTTGCGGTTTTGCGTCTTGCAAATCAAGAGGAAAGTTTGGATGAACTTTTGAAACTTTCTACGATTCAACTTACACGCTCTGGATTAAATCACAGGTTTAGAAAACTTATCAAAATTGCGGCAGCATTGGAGGAATAATGAAGGATTTTTGTCATTTACATGTTCACACGGAATTTTCGCTTTTGGATGGAATTGCGCGTGTAAATAAATTGGTTGAAATAACAAAAGAACGCGGTTACAGTGCGGTTGCGATTACTGACCATGGAAATATGTATGGCACGCTTCAATTTTTTGAAGAATGTGTTAAGGCTGGCATCAAACCTATTATTGGATGTGAGTTTTACATTTGCAACGATTTGCACAAAAAACAAGGGAAAGATGACATAGGGCATCTTGTTTTGCTCGCGAAAAACAATGAGGGATATCACAACTTGATGAAGTTGAACGAAATCGCTTATTGTGAAGGATTTTATTATAAACCAAGAATTGACTATAAGACTTTAGAACAGCACACAGAGGGTGTAATTTGCTTGTCTGCTTGTCTTGCTGGACATATTCCAACATACATAATTCAACGCCGTTTTGATGAGGCGGAAGCACTTGCTTTAAAGATGAAGAACATGTTTGCAGAGGGTGATTTCTATCTTGAGATACAAGACCATGGAATCCCAGAGCAAAAGATTGTAAACAAGTATCTAACAGAAATGTCAAAAAAACTTGGCATCAAACTTGTTGCCACAAATGATGTGCATTATTTGAACAAGGAAGATGCGGAAATGCAAGATGTTTTGATGTGCGTTCAAATGGGAAAATATCTTGATGACCCAGACCGCATGAAGTTTTCAACTGATGAATTTTATTTGAAGACATATGAAGAAATGGCAGAGGCGTTGCCCGGATATGAGGAAGCACTTGACACAACGCTTGAAATTGCAAATAAATGTGAAGTTGTAATCAAAACAAAGTCGTTGGCGGAAATTTTTGGCGTAGATGAAAAATATAAATTGCCAGCTTCAAAGAACTATATTCCGGTCTATAAAACACCAACTGGCGAAGAGCCTTATGAGTTTTTAAGACGCATTTCTTATGAGGGCTTGCACAGAAATTATAAAGAAATCACACAAGAACTTATTGACCGACTTGAAATGGAACTTGAAGTCATAAGTTCGCAAGGATTTGTGGAGTATTTCTTGATTGTGTGGGATTATATTCACTATGCTGAGAGCCAAGGAATTCCTGTTGGTCCAGGTCGTGGAAGCGGTGCTGGAAGTTTGGTTGCTTATTGCTCGGGCATTACAAAGATTGACCCAATCAGATATAGTTTGTTCTTTGAGCGTTTTATCAACAAAGAACGCGTATCCATGCCTGACTTTGATGTCGATTTTTGTATGGACAGACGCGGTGAGGTTATTGAATATGTTAAGCAGCGTTATGGTGTTGACCATGTTGCCGGCATTGGTACATTTGGATGTATGCAAGCGAAAAATGCTTTTCGTGATGTTGCACGCGTGCTGAAATTTCCAATTCCTGAGGTTATGAAAATCACGAAACTCATTCCTTCAAAGTTGCCAGATGGCATTAAGAAACCTCCAGTTTTGAAATATTATTTTGGGACAACGGGGAAACCTGAAAATGATAAATTTATTGTTCCAGAACTTCGTGAGATTTATGACAGCGATGAAACTGTTAAAAAGATTGCAGACATGGCGATTAAACTCGAAGGTGTGCCAAGAAACACATCTCAACATGCTTGTGGGGTTTTGATTGCGCCAGAACCAGTTGCGACATTCGTTCCTGTTGCAAAGGCCGACACAGAACGCGTGACTCAATACAGCATGATTGAACTTGAACACCTTGGACTTTTGAAGATGGACTTCCTTGGGCTCCGAACCTTGACTGACATCAAAAAAGCGTGCGATTACATATATGAAAACTACGGCAAAAAGATTGATTTCTACAACATGACATATGACGACCCTAAAGTTTTTGAAATGCTTGCAGAAGGAAAAACAGATGCGGTGTTCCAACTTGAAAGTGGTGGTTTTAAGAAGTTCATGAAAGAACTCAAACCAACATGTTTGGAAGATATTATTGCCGGCGTGTCGCTTTATCGTCCTGGCCCAATGGATTCCATTCCAAAATTCGTTAAAAACAAACAATTCCCAGATGAAATTGTTTATGATGACGAATGTTTGGTTGATATTTTGGATGTTACATATGGATGTATTGTTTATCAAGAACAAGTTATGAAAATCGTGCAAGTTATGGCAGGATACAGCATGGGACAAGCGGACAACATCCGTCGTATCATGGGTAAAAAACAGGTCGACAAGATTGATAAAGAGCGCGAAAAGTTTATCAATGGTTGGGAAGACCCAGAAGGCAAAAAGAGTATTCCTGGGGCAATTAAACTTGGACACAGCAAAGAGGTTGCAGATAAAATCTTCAATGAAATGAAGGAATTTGCAAAATATGCCTTCAACAAGTCACACGCTGCGGCATACGCTCATGTTACATATCAAACAGCATATTTAAAATGCTATTACGAACCAGAATTTCTTACGGCCATTTTGAATGACCGTATCACAAATGCAGATGACATCAAAAAATATGTTTCTTTTGCTCGTACGGAGGATATTGAAGTTTTGCCTCCACACATCAACAAAAGTTTGTCTTACTTCCGCACAGAAAATGGAGGAATCCGTTTTGGTCTTGGCGGACTTAAACATGTTGGAACTGCGGTTACTGATGCAATTGTCAACGACAGAGAAGCGAACGGAGAATATAAAAGTTTTGAAGACTTTGTCAGCCGTGCGGTTCAGTTGGGTGGCGTAAACAAGAAAGCGATTGAGTGTCTTATTTTGAGCGGTGCTTGTGACTGCTTTGGCAAGACGCGTTCGCAATATATGGCTGTCTATGAAAACCTTGTTGAAAGGGCAGTTAAAGACAGAAAAAGCAATTTGATGGGGCAAATATCTTTCTTTGGTGAAAATC
>CAZQFT010000067.1:0-1258 GCA_964592565.1 uncultured Lachnospiraceae bacterium | reverse complement strand
ATTATCCAGATATCAAAGAGTTTAACAAAAAAGCAAAACTTAAGCATGAGCGTGAACTTATGGGCGTTTATATGTCGGGTCATCCACTGCAAGATTATGCGAAAAAGTTTGAAGAATATACGCTTACTTCAGAAATGCTGACTGCTTCAGCACCAGATGAAATAAGTGACGAGCAAACTGGTGGAGATGAATATGAAATCCGTGAAGAAACAGACAGTTCTTACTTGCAAGACGGACAACCATTTGTCTGCGGAGGCATTATTACAGAGGTGACAAAAAAGCGCTCAAAAATGGGGCGTGATATGTGTTATATCAAACTTGAAGATTTGAAGGGTACAATGGAAATTGTTTTCTTTTCAAATGCCTACGCAAAGTGCAGACAATTTTTGGAAGAGGATAATCTTATTACTGTTAAAGGAAAAATCAACATCAGAGATGATGCTCCGCCATCTGTTGTTGGAGAAGTCGTTTTCCTCTGGAAAGACGAAGAGGCGAAAGTTGAAAAAACCAAGCCGAAAGAGCGTCTATGCTTAAGACTGGACACAAAAAATCCAGACATTTACAGCAAGGTGAAAAATTCAATTGCTTCTTATCCAGGACAAACACAGGTTGTAATCAAATGCACATCTTCAAACAAAGGATTTGTTTATCAAAACACTGTTACAATCAATAACTATCTTATCAACGAACTTTCGGGAATAATTGGAAACGAAAATATTGTCGTTCAATAAAAGGGAAAATATGAAGATTCTAGTTTTATCAAGCGGTGGCGATGCACCAGGAATGAACAAATTTATAGAGCAAATTTACAAGAGTTTTGAGGGAGAAACTTATTTTGCCTATGCAGGCTTCACAGGCCTTGTAAATGGGCAGATTTATCCTCTTGAGGATGTTCTTCACAAAGGGTTTGAGAAGGAGGCTGGGACAATTATCCATTCTTCTCGCTGCCCAGAATTTAAGGAATATGATGTTTTTGAGAAGGGACTTGAAAACGCAAAAAACTTTGATTGCGTGATTATTCTTGGTGGAAATGGCTCTGAAAAAGGTGCAAAAAGACTTTATGAAAACGGAGTAAACACAATTTTTGTCCCTGGAACAATTGATAATGATGTGGATGACAGTTTTTATACGATTGGATTTTCGACTGCTGTTAAAGAATGTGTTTATGCGGTCAAAAACACAATGCCAAGCATAATTGCTTTCAATAATTCGTGTCTTTTTGAGGTTTAGTATTAAACCAAGTTCTTTACATTTTTCT
>CAZQFT010000066.1:0-5830 GCA_964592565.1 uncultured Lachnospiraceae bacterium | reverse complement strand
ATGAAGGTCGCGGCGGAAAATAAGGAGAAATTATGATTAAGATTTCAAATCAAGATATTTGCAATGCACTTAAAGCAAAGGACGGACAAGATTGGCGATTCGGTTTTGGCTGGTTTATTCTTCCTGTTCCATGTTTTTATGTCAAAGGAAAATCTGTAAACGATTGCGTTCATGAATACAACACACAAATTCCTTTTACAGTTCGCTATGAAAACACTATTGACGAATATTCAGTTGAAAGAATTTTCAACAATTTTGATTGGGCTAAAGCATATAAGACAATGTTTGACAGAAGGGTTCATTTTGGTGACGATTTACATAAAGATTGCAAGGCAGTTAGATATAAAGACGATAAGTTTTCCTTCTATATTATTTTGGCTGATCGCGTTGTTGAAGCCCTTGAAAGCCTTATGACCAAAACTGCAGAGAAACCTGAAAAAACAAAAAAATCAGATGAAGGTCGCGGCGGAAAATAAGGAGAAATTATGATTAAGATTTCAAATCAAGACTTAGCAAACAGCCTTAAAGAATTGGATGGCGAACCATGGACCTTTGGATTTGGCTGGTCGATGCAACTACAACCTTGTTTCTATGTAATTGGAAAGTCAGTGAATGATATGGAAAACGAATATGCCACACAAATTCCGCTTAAACCAATTTACAAAAGACTGACTGCAGAAAAGTATATTGCAAGAGATTTTTTCAGCCTTAATTGGGCAGAAGTCTACAGAAATCTTATCCCTGCAAAAATCCTAAAAAATGGAAGACTTGTTGATTGCCAGACTTACACCTACAAAAACAAAGACATCTCATTTACCATCAACCTTCCTGAAAGAGTTTTGCAAGCCCTTGAAAGCCTTATGACAAAATCCTCAGAAAAATCTAAAAAGCCAAAAGAAAAAATGGCTTAGATAAATTTAAATAAAAATCAATAAAAAATCAGCAAAAAAAATGCTGATTTTATTTTTTTGTTATTTTTTAAATCGCCGAATGTCTTTATTTATCGAATAAAAACATTTTTTGTTTTATTTTAAATTATCTTTATTTTGGCAGAATTATTTATGATAACTTTTTCCATTTAAAATTGTAAATGCACGATATATTTGTTCCAAAAGCATAATTCTGAAAAGATTATGTGGAAATGTCATTGGCGAAAAAGAGATTCTCTCATTTGCCACCTCACGCACTTTCGCACTTACTCCATAAGAGCCACCAATTACAAAACTTATCGTTGAATTTTCTTGCATACAAGAGTCAATTTTTTGTGCAAACTGCTCGCTTGAAAACTCTTTGCTTTTGATGTCACACAAAATGCAATAACCCTTAATTTTCTTTAAAATCTCCTCACCCTCTTTTTCGACAATGACGGCAGGATTTTCCAAATGGTTTTGTTCTTTAAGTTCAATCACATTGACCTTGCAAAAAGCAGATAATCTTTTAAGATACTCCTCTTGCTCATCTCGCGAAAATTTTTCTTTAAGATTTCCAACACAAATCAAATTTATCGTCATCGCCACAACCCCCAAATGAAAGTCATAATCGTTACAATAATTGACAAAGCAAAACTTCCCCAAAGCAGAATTTTGGCACGAATATCCATTTTAAATTCTGACAGGTCTTCTGCCCCAACTTTTTCAATTTCTTCTTTGTTTCTTTCAATAAATTCAAACAAATCCTTAAAATCAATCGTAAACACACCCTGTGATTGCCCAGAAAACTCGGCTGGCATGTCGCTCTTAATGTTGTTAATATCTGAAAAATAATTCTTTCTTATAAGTTGATTTGTGTATTCCTTTTGGTGTTGCATAAAGTTGTAATGAAAAGTCTCCTTCATAATGAATTTTATTATCTGTCCAACAAGCATCAAAAGCAAGCAGAAAACCAAAACATAGATTATTGTGCCCAATATTGCATTTTGTGAAAGAAGTGATGAAACATAAGAAAACACACTTCCAATAGCCCATCCTTTATTTCTTGCAAAAGACAAGAAGACACTGAGCGCGTTGTTCATAAAATGAACGATTATGCAAGGGTAAATTGAGTTGCATAAATAGCACAAATATCCCAAGAAGAAACCAATTATCATCGCATAAAAGCATTGTTCAATATTAAGATGAAAAAGTCCAAAAAGTGCGCCTGTAATCAAAATGCTTTTCTTCATGCCCAACATAGAAACGCCGTTCAAAAGCATTCCTCGATGCAAAATTTCTTCTGCAAATGCTGGTAAAACCGCTGTGCAAAGCAAGTCTAAAAGCAGTGTCCACCAAGTTGCAGGAATTCCAGTCCCTCCGCTTGAAGGTTTATAACCAAAAAGTTGTATGATTGAGTTGAAAAAGTTTGAAACATAGTTATTCAAAATGAAAATCAAAAGCCCAAGCACAAAACTGATAAGCAAGATCTTAACTGAAACCTTTCTGAACATGCAAAAAGTTGCAACATCTTTTACTTTTGACTTAGTCACAAGCGTAAAAATCGTCAACGGTACAAGAAAAATTATTCCTACCTGAGTGATAAGACTTAAAAAATAACTGCCATATGTTCCCAACCCATTGAAAAGTCCATATGCCCCACAAATTCTCATCACAACAAACAACGCCAGCGAAATAAAATATGCAACAAGCACATATAAATTAACTTTTTTTTCTGTATCAACCACTTTCTCTTCCACGTTCTTTCCCAGTATAATATACTCCTAACCAATCGCGTTTATAACAATCATAATCAACGAAAGGATAATTCCAACCACCAAAAGAAGCGGCATTTTGCCAACATTGATTGATTGCGATTGCACAACCTCGCCTTTCTTTTCAAATTCAATTTTGTCTTTCTTCTTAAGATAAAAATTGTAAATAAGCCACAAAATAAGCACTGCAACCGCCGCAACCGTAATTGCAATCAAGACAACCCACCAAGTAACAGCAAAATTCAAATTGACAACTCCTATATTTACCAAATAACTAAGCGTTATTGTTGCGAAATTATTAAACATATGGATAAGTATTGGATAAATCAAATTGTTGGTTTTCTCAAATACAAAACTAAGCAAACATCCTAAAATGAACGGATAAATAAATTGCTGCACGCTTTGATGAATGAGTGCAAACAAAAGTCCACTCAACAGAATGCTTGCAACACTTGAAAATTTTTCTTTAAGCCCCTGAAAAATCACCCCTCGGAAAAGGAGTTCCTCACAAATCGCTGGCACAACGCCCAAAATAAGAAGGTTTGCAAAATACCACCCAATCGTGTCAAGTGGAAGTCCAAGAGTGTTTGGTTCAAGCCCCCAAACTTCAAACATTTTGCCAAAACACACCTCAATCAAAAGCAAAAAGCCAAGCACACAAACAATTCCTGTAAGTGCCGACAAAAGTGCTGTCCAAACATTTGTCTTTTTAAATTCAACTCTGCTTGAAGAATACTCAATTCTGTTTGCTTTGTGATAGGCAAAATAAAGGCAAACAAACACAAGTTGAGAAATCAGCATATATGGAATTGAGAACCAAGGATAATTGATGAAAAGTTCTGCAATAACATTCGCGTTTTCGTCAAAAGTAACCCCCATGTTTTTGGCGATTGCCATTGATATGTATGAAAAAATAAGCCCCACTGCCAAAGGCAAAAGAAGTGCGTAAAGATAGACCTTTCCGCTGTCTTTAATGGTGTAGAAATTTCTTTTTTGGAGCAATTTTTGAAGTTCTGATTTATTTTCCATGTCACAATTTTAGCACAAATTTTGAAAAAATACAAACAATATGCTAGACAAACATTTTATTTTTGTTTAAAATATAATCTATGGAAAAGTATATGAATGAAGCAATTGCACAGGCTGAAATATCTCTGAAAAAAAATGAAGTACCAATTGGTGCTGTTGTTGTACATAACGGAAAAATCATTGCAAAAGGCCACAATATGCGTGAAAAACGCAAAAATGCTCTCTTGCACGCCGAAATTGTTGCAATAAATAAGGCTTGCAAAAAATTGAAAGATTGGCGTCTTGAAAATTGCGAACTTTATGTCACGCTTGAACCTTGCCCAATGTGTGCTGGGGCAATTGCCAACGCTCGCATAAAAAAAGTGGTTTTTGCGTCAAAAGAAAAGACATCCAGCGACAACTTGTGTGAGAAAATTTTGACAAGTAACCGCCTAAATCACAAGTGCGAAATCATACAAGCAACTGAATTTGAAGAAAAGTGTTCAAAAATGTTGACAAATTTCTTCAAAAACAAAAGAAAAAATGCCTCTCAATAGATGGCATTTTTTATTAAGTCTCTCTTTTATCTTCTCCAAGACAACATAAATTCATCAACATTCTTCTCTTTCAAAACAGAATTCTATAAAATCTCGAAAAGTTTTTGCTTATATTCTTCTTCAGTAATCACACCATCGTCACGCAAGCGTTTAAGTTCTTCAATTTTTCGCTTTTTTTCTTCCATTGCTTTATTTTCAGTTCTCTCTTCAGTGCGAATTTCGCTTTTTGTATTCATAACAATCACATCTGGAATAAACATTGAGATAAGAAGCAAAATCCATGGAATATAACCGCCACATACGACAACAATCACAAACCCAACGATGTAAATCGTGTGACAGAGGCGAAAATATTTCCCCTTAGCACGCACAGCATACAAAAGCATGATGCTTCCAGCAAGTCCAGCCGCAAAAGAAATTACAACATAGACAATGTTCGTCGAATAACTGATGAAATAGAAATAAGTTATATAATCTTGAAGCAACTCGGTATTTGCAATCAAAATAATTGATAAAATCAAATTTGCAGTAATGCCAATCAAGTTGATAATTGCCGCTGCAAGAATAAGATTTCTTTTTGTTTTGTTCATATACATAAGACACCTCCCAAAACTGAGTATATGTTATCATCCATTAAAAATATTGTCAAATAATTTTTAAAAAAATCAACTTAAAGCGAAATAATTGATTTGCTCAACATTTTTCATTGACCTATTTTTGCTAAAAATCGCTACTTAAATCATAAGAAAAGCAACCGTAACAAACAAAATTTCTTTTTATACCTTAAATTGTTTTGAAAAAAAATCTTTTTATATTAAAATGATTCTCGAGGAGTTTTTATGAGAATTGAAAAAAGAACTATCGTAATTACAGGTGCATCAAGTGGACTTGGTCTTGGATTAAGACAAATTTTCGAAAAAAAAGGTGATGTTGTAATTGACATTTCAAAAAATGGAAAGGAATATGAACTTGACATCGCCGACCATGAAAAACTTAAAGCGGCATTTGATGACATCTATTTAAATTATGGCGAAATCGACATGCTTATCACTTGCGCTGGCTATGGTTTAAGCGGAGCAATTGAATTGTTGAAAGAAGAAGCAGCGGAAAAGCAGTTTGATGTAAACTTTTTTGGCACAGCAAATGCCTGCAAATACGCCATTCCAATGATGAAAAAGAACGGAAAAATTGTTGTTATTGCATCAGCAACAGCACTCTTCCCACTTCCTTTTAAGGCATATTATTGTGCAAGTAAAGCCGCTGTTGACAGTTTTGCACAAAGTTTGCGTATGGAACTTTCACAAACAAAGATTCAAGTGACATCTGTTTGTCCTGGAGATGTTAAGACAAGCTTCACAGAAAACAGGCAAAAAGAATATGACACAAACGAACGCTATGGAAAATCGGTTGAACTTTCAACAAAGCCAACACCAAAAACTGAAAATCGCCGCATGTCGCCTGAATATGCAATCAAAAAACTTTATCAGATTTGCGAAAAAAGACACTATAAGCCAAGATATATCATCGGCAAACAATATAAGTTTTTCAATTTCTGCAATAAAGTTTTCACAAACAATTTTAT
>CAZQFT010000065.1:0-5925 GCA_964592565.1 uncultured Lachnospiraceae bacterium | reverse complement strand
AACACATTAAAATTGCAAAATTTTTAATTTTTTTCATAATTTTATTGTGTTTAAAAAGCGTTTTTTTATTCTATAAATAAATTCTTTATTTTTTTCTATTTGGAATATTTGCTTCATTTGCTTGAATTTGCACTTTCAAAACATCTGAACGTTTTATGCTATATTTTGAAAAAATAATTATCGCTGTAGTCAAAGCAATCGCACTTCCAAAGAAAACAATTTTTCCAAGGCCATTCTGAACCGACAACGCTTGAACCGGCTGAGACGAATCGAACTTTATCATGTCAAGCAACAAGCCAATAAAGAGCAAAGCAATCGAATTTGAAAAGTTGTAGGTGAATGTATAATATCCAGTGTATCGTCCTGCGTTGTTAACTCCAGTTTTATATTGTTCCATGGTAACAACATCTGCATACATGGAGTGTGGGAGTGAATAAAGCGCACCAGAGCCCACTCCACAAATAAAAAGACATGGTGCAACAAAACCAAAAATAAAGTCGCTTGTACAATAGGTTCTGAACAGAAATGTAATGCTTGTCAATGCAATTCCAAGCAAAATAACCGAAAGGGCGAAAATCAAGGTTTGCTTTTTATCATACTTTTTTACAATATTTACCCAAAGCAGTTGAGAAGCAATTGCTCCACCAAACAGACAAATCATAAGCACTGAAATTTGTGTCGAAGAAAAGTGATAGCAAAATGTAAACAAATGCATACCAACCGAAGTAATAAAAACTGTTGCAATCAGTGACACCGAATAACCAAGCATTACAATGCGAAAATCCTTTTTCTTGAAAGTTTCCACATAGCCTGCCATAATTTTCTTCAGACCACCCTTTTGTTTTTCACCCTTACTTTTCTGCTCCTCCATGCCTTTGTCATAATTTGGCATAGAACAAACTCTTTTTCTTGTTCCAAAAATTGAAATCAATCCACAAATTATCACAAGCGCAGAGTTTACAAGCGCGATGTTTACATATCCCTGCCTGTCAAACTGTGCCTGAACACCCACGCCTGATGTCGGCATAAAGACATACATCAAGACACTTGGCATAATAAGTCCCAAAATGTAAAACACAGTTTTAAATCCTTGTGTTTTTGTTTGGTCATTATAATCAGGTGCAATGTCAATGCAAAGTGCCGAGTATGGTGTCGCAAAAAATGTGTTGAAAGTTTCTTGCAACAACAGAAAAATTAGCAGCCACAAAAGCCCAACTGTTGTATTGTCCGAAATTGGACAAAGCCACAAAACCACATTGTTTATTGCCAAAGCAAAACAAGCAACAAGCATATGTCCTAAGCGTCTCCCAAATGTTTTGCTGCAAGTTTTGTCAGAAAGATATCCAATAAGAGGGTCTGAGAGTCCATCCCAAAGCGAAGTTACAGCAATTGTAAGTCCAACCAAAAATCCCGGCAAGCCCATAACGCTTGTTGCAAAAAACATGATAAAACTTGACACGGTTTGTCCCATTGAGCCATAGCCCAAATTGCCTATGCCATAACAAAGTTTTGTTGCGAAACTAAGTCCGCTTTTTGCCGTTTTTTTCTTCACATAATAGAATATGAAGTTGCCCTTAAATAAAAAACAAAGTGAAAAAATAACAAAAAAAACGCAAAAATTTGCGTTTTTTCTCTGTTTTTTTTACATTTTCGACTAAACATTTTCGTCTTTTTTGTTTTTGTTCTTTTTCTTCTTTTTTAATTCTTTCTTCTCTTCTGCAGAAAGTTCTTTCACAACTGGTGGTCTGATTAACACCTCGGCAATCTCAAAGTGATTTCTGTCAATCAAAACAAGTTCTTTACAATGTCTTTCGATTGCATCCAAAATTTGTTCTCTTTCACGCTCATAATGTGGGTCAAGTTCCATTTTAATTGAGCAGATTCTCTTTTTGGCTTTTCTTCCAGTTCTCATATCACGAACTTTCAAATTCTCGAAAGAAATTTCAGCCTCATAGCCTGTTCCGCTTACAATTTTATATCGGTTTCCAGTGATTTCAATTCTTACATAAGGCATGCTGTGTTTAACCAAATCAACCAAATTGATTGTAAACAAATTGTTGAAAATACGGTTGATTTCATTTGCAATTTGCACAGGGAAGTCGCTTGGTTGGTCTTTATCATCGCACTCGCCCAAGAATGATTTTTTCTCACGATTTTTAACACTCTTCATCGAACTTACCCTTACAAGTGAAAAATAAGTTCTTCTTGGAGTTTGCTTTTTACGCAAAATCAACCCTGCACCTGTCATTAGATTTTTGTCTGAATCATAAACAGTTTCAACTTCAGAGATTTTTTCACTCAGCAAAATAGTATAAAAACCCAAACTTCTTGCAAGTTTTTGCAATGTAAACTTTTCATTATCAATTATAATGTCATAATTCAATCTGCTGGTGCTATATTTTGTTGGCTTACCTTTATCTCCGTAAAACATAACGACTCCTTTACAAACTCTATAATGATATTGTAAACAAAAATAAAAAAAAATGCAAATGTTTAAACACATAATTTTAGGCAATATTTTAACTGTATAAAAGGAGGATTTATATGGAATTTAACCAAAGCGTAACAAAAACAAATTTGGCTCGCTCTTTTGCAGCAGAATGTCAAGCCGGAGCGCGATATCAATTTATGTCAAAGACAGCATTGCAAAATCAACAAAAGTTTTTGTCTGATACAATGAAAACCTTGGCAAAAAATGAAATGGCACATGCAAAAATTTTCTATGACTACATCCTTGAAAAAAGCCAAGGTTCTGTCAAAAACATTCCGATTGAGGCAGGATATCCATTTGAAGAGCCAGAACTTAAGACAAGCCTTTTGGAGGAAAGTAAAATTGAACTTTCAGAGGCAGAAAACATCTATCCAAGTTTTGCTCGGATTGCAAAAGATGAGGGCTTTGTTGACATTGCCAAATCATTTGAACTTGTTGCAAATGTAGAAAGAACTCATCACCGCATTTTAAATTATCTTGCAAGCCTTTACAAAAACCACAAGATGTATAAGCGCGAACAGCCAACTGAATGGAAATGCTCAAATTGCGGACATGTAGAAATCGCAAAAGAGGGATGGAAAAATTGCCCACTATGCAAACTGGGTCAAGGCTATACAATAATTGATTTTGAAAAAGAATTGATTACTGAAAACGAAACCTAGGCGGACAAAAAATTTACCCAACAAAGTCGCCTTGTCAGACTTCAAATAAATTCCATTCAATCAGATTGTTTTAAAAAAAATATCGACCCACATTGAGTCGATATTTTTTAGACAAATTAAGCGTTGAAAAGTGCTTTAAAGCTTTTGCCAAATTTGAATTTAGGTTGTTTGCAAGCAGCAACTTTAACAGTTTTCTTTGTTAAAGGATTCATTTTTGTTGTAGCCGCTTTAGAAACAAGTTCGTAAGAACCAAATCCAGGGATTTGAATTTTTTCTCCTGCTTTCAAAGTTGCAACGATTGTGTCGATAACTGCATCGAAAACAATTCCTGCATCCTTTTGTGTGCAATTTGCCTTTTCAGCAACTGCTTTAACGAATTCACCTTTGTTCATAATCTATCTCCTTTTTGTATTTTCGCATTTCTATGCTAGTTACATAATACCATAAACCTCCGAAAATACCAAACGATTTTCACTATCTTGCGAAAAATTTCTCCATTTGACTGAAATAAAACTTAACAACTTCCAAAATTCTGTTCACAAAATTGTAATCTTCAACGATAAATTCTGCTCTTCCCACGATATTATCGATGTTGCAGAAACCAGTTTCTCGCCCATCCGTGCTGTGTCCACGGTTGTCACCCATAAAGAAGCAAAAGCCCTTTGGTACTTGAACATAAACAAGTCCATTTTCGGAAACATGATAGTTCAAATTTGAAACATTTTGATAATTTTTCAAGAAACTTTGATAGAAATTATATTCATAAAGATTTGTTTTTTCATCAACTACAATTGACATTGGTGGCTGTGAAACCGACGCCTTGTTTTTATACCAATCTTCATAACCACGAATTGTGTATCCATTTTCGCCAGACATTTCATCAAGTCGTGCCTGTTCATCTGTGTAAGTTGCAAGATCTTCGCCACTTGGAATACGATAGAAATAAAAGCAATCTTCTCCGCCCTCAGTTTGACCTTTTGCAATGGTGATATAATCTCCCTCCACTGCCATAAGGCGTTTTATCACACTTGAACCATCATTATTTTCAACCACAACAATGTCATAAAGTTTTGGAGCAACCGATGTGTCAACATAAACCGCATCATAGGAAAGTTGTTGTACATCTGGATCATACAAAATCTGCTCTTCTGTAATCTCACTGTTTAGTGTTGGCATCATAGACACGCCCTTTACGGCATAAAATTTGTGGGTTACTACAAAATAAGTATACCAAGCAAAGAAAATCAAAAAGAAAAACAACAACACATACAAAGTGATATGGACAGTAAGATATAAGGCTAAATTTTTCGTTTCATTCTTAGCCTTCTTATCATTATATTGAATAAAATCTTTGTCATTAAATGTGTTCAATTTTTTTCTCCTAATCTTTTTTCTGTTGATTTAAACCAAACAAGCAGCCACAATAGTTTTGTCTGTAAAGTTCAAGTTGTTTTGAGAGATTAATACTTCTTAAATAGCCGTCTTTTTTCTTAAAACTCTCCGGCAAGAACTCAATGCCAATTTCTTGCGAAATACATTCCCCAACTGAGTTTATCACTTCTGTGTTTTTGTGAGGACTGACAGACAATGTGCTTGCAAAAATGTCAAATCCGTGTTCTTTTGCATACTTTGCAGTGCCTCTAAGTCTGTAAACAAAACATTTCTCACAACGAGCACCGCCTTCTTTTTCGTTTTCAAGTCCAGAAACAAAACTACGCCAGCCGTCATTGTCATAATCAAAATCAACAAAATCTATGCCGAAATGTTCGCATACTTTTTTCTGCTCAATCTTGCGTTTCTCATATTCTTCCTTAGGCTCAATGTTTGGATTATAATAAAAAACAACAAGGTCAAAGTTTTCTTTCAACCTTTCAATAACCACCGTCGAGCAAGGTCCACAACAAGAATGTAACAACATTTTTTTCATACTGGGCTATTTTAATAAATTTTTGTTGACTTGTCAAGTTTTTGCGACATAAACTTTATGCCAGCGCATCATAGCCTAAATTTTTTATGGCATACAACATCATGTCATTCACAAGTTCTGATTTCAGTCTGTAAATCAAAATCTTTCCTTCTCTTTTATACTCAATCAAATCTTGATCTTTAAGGGTTTTAAGTTGGTGCGAAATGGTTGTTTGATTTATGTTTAAAATCTTGGACAAATCATTTACACATAAATCCTGAATTGAAAGAGCAGACAAAATTTTAATTCTTGTTTGGTCAGCGAAATTCTGAAAATAAAGTGCCAATTTGTTTGTACAATTTTCATTTGGCAACAACTCTCTAACTTCTACCTTGCTTCTTTCTGAAATTTTCAACAATTTATTCATTTTTGTCTCCTTCCAAATTTACATTAACACTCTTGCGAGCAAATTCATAAATATAACTAGCAAAACTTTTTACAGAAACATTTTGCCAAACTAAAGACAAAAAGTCAAAAGAGAATAAAAGTTCTTTTGCTCGAAATTTTAAATATTTTGTCGAAAAGGAGGATTTTTATGTCACAAGAATTTTTATTGGTGTTTTTGCTTTCGGTCTTAAGTTCGGGAAATGATACAAACCTTGCAACCAACACCAACATCTTGCTTTTGTTGTTGCTCGGACTTTCAAACAACAATAACAACAACTTCAACACTTGCGGCTGTCGTTGCCTTGGCGGAAACTTCAACAACTTCACAACATTCTAAAAGGAAGATAAAAAATCTTTCTTTTTTTATTTTCAACAATCCCCAAAAAAACAAATTAAAATAAATGTTTTGTTATTAAAAA
>CAZQFT010000064.1:0-6008 GCA_964592565.1 uncultured Lachnospiraceae bacterium | reverse complement strand
CCGTTATCTCTCACGAACTTGACCATTTGGACGGAATATTCCATATGGACAGAGCTAAAAAGTTATTACAAATGCCAGCAAGTGAAAGAATTGCGTTTAGAAAACAACACCCATATAAAGTAATTTCAACAGATTGTGAATTTACTTATGAAACAAATGAAGATTGCAAAACTATATAAAAAATAATAGTATGATAACATACGATATTACACGACATTTACAGCATTCTTGCAAAAATTTGGAACAAATTCGTGACAAATTCGTAGACATCGGCTATTTTTAAGCATTTTTTAACCTAAAATTAAACAATTTTAATTACAAGAAATCGAACCCATAAGTTGATAATTTATTGATTTACGGGTTCGATTTTTTGTTTTGTAAATAAAAAATCTAGCTAAAAAATAAGACGGTAGTGTTGACTAAATCAACTCCAACCGTCTTAACTTCGCAAATAAATTGCTCAGTACTGCTAGAAAGCCCTAAAATATCGCATGAAGCGATGGTGACGCCGAAAATTCGGCTCTACTAAAGGGATTTATGGTGTTCCCAGAAGGACTCGAACCCTCCTCAATGGTTCCGAAGACCATTGTGTTATCCACTACACTATGGGAACATGTTAAATTTGCTTTTCTTTCATACTGGCGTGTCAGAAAACGAAACTGTTTTTTGTTTAAACCTTTTAAGTCTATCACTTTTGTGAATTATTGTCAAATTTTAAACAAAAAACATGCAATTTGCTTGATTTTTTTAATATTTACTTTTAAAATATAAATAATAAACTAATTGAAAAGGAGTATAACATTGAAAAAATTTAAGCGCTATCTAATTTTGCTTATCATTTTCGCTATTATTGGCTATGCTGCCGGTGCTGCAATATTCTACTTCACAGAAGATTCGTCTGACATCATTGCCTCTCTGACAACAGAATACGCTTATTTGGGGGCTGGAATTGGTGCGGTTTTGGGACTTTTCCTAGGATATTTGTTTAAACCTGCAAAAAAAACAGACAACAAGGCTAAGTCAACCGGTAAAACCGCCGCAGGCGAAGAGATGTCTTTATCTTTTGACTCTGCTTGGTTTCCATTAGACAAAATCAGAGGAACGGGCGGATTGATTGGAACAACATGGGCAGAACTTCCTTCTTTGAAAAACACTGGAATTGTGTTTCGAAACAGTCTTGAAGGCGGAAAATATCAAATTGGCATGAAAGATGAGTATCACTGCCTTGTTATTGGTTCTACTGCTTCAGGTAAATCTTCTCGCGTTTTGATTCCCACTTTAAGAATTTTGGCTCACTCTGGCGAAAAACCATGTATGGTTATCACCGACCCTAAAGGTGAACTTTACACAAAAACAAGCCGAATCATGGAAGATGAAGGCTATCGCGTAATGTGTCTAAACCTTCGTGATGCATTTGCTTCAACTCGTTGGAACCCAATGGAACATGCTTTCGAAATTTATCACAAAGGAAAAAATTGCAAAAACAACATTAAAAAATGTACAAATGGAACAAGACCAAAAGATGTTGGCTATAAAGAAGTTCCTGGTGTAACATATGGAAAAGAATGGTTTGGATTTGAAGGTATCGCATATGCAGATGAAGACAGTTTGAGAGTGGCAGTTAAGAGCGCTGAACAAGTTTATGTTGACCTTGCACAAAGTGAACTTCGTGAAATCTGCAATACAATCGCTCCTAAGTCTAAAGCACAAGACCCAACATGGGAAGAAGGTGCTCAAGACTACTTGTACGGCTGTGCACTTGCCATGCTTGAAGACAGTTTAAATCCAGAACTTGGAATGACAAAAGAAAAATTTAACTTCTACAACCTTTACAAAATTGCAACATTCCGTGACCCAGATGCAGACGCACCATTTGAAACTGTGAAGAAATATTTGCTCCAAGGCCGTAATGAAGCGACATCAAATGTTCCAAACTTAACATCTGCCGTAATCAACAACTCTCCTAACACAACAAAATCTTATATCGGCGTTTTGAATGGTAAAATTTCTTTCATGAACGACATCGGCATTTCATATCTCACCTCAGAAAGCGACATGAATTTTGATGGATTTATGGACAAACCAACCGTTTTCTACCTTATCATCCCAGATGACAGAGAAGAACGTCACAATCTTGCAATTCTCTGCATTACACAACTTTACAAACGCCTTGTTGATAAGGCGAACACTTGCAAAGATGGAAAAATGCCAAAACACTGCTATTTCATCTTGGAAGAATTTGGTCAATTGCCACCAATTCCAAAATTTGACAGTATGATTACCGTTTCTCGTGGAAGAAACATCTTGTTTGAAATGGCGGCGCAATCTTACACACAAATTGAAACAAAATATGGCCAAGAAGCAGCCAAGACAATCATCGGAAACTGTAACGCTCAAATCTTCATTGTTACTGACGACACCCCAACTCAAGAAAAATTCTCGAAAATGTGCGGAGAGGTTCAACTTTCCAGAGAAGAAGAAAACACAAGTGTTCAAAAAAACGAAAAAGATAAGGATGGAAAGAGCACTACGGTCGGAAAAAGTATTCAAAGAACAACCCGCCCACTTATCACTCCATACGAATTGGGGCAGTTGCCAATGAGTACTGTCGTTGTAAAACTTATGAGATACAACCCAATGAAAATCAAACTTACACCATACTTTGAAACTCCATTCTTCTATACTAAGGATGCCGAACCTACAATCGGAATTGCCAACAGCCTTGACACACAAAAGGTTTACTATGACATCAAGATGAGAAATAAGAAAATTTTGAAATCATACAACCCATTTGAAGATTAAGCCACATCGTGGCTTTTCTTTTTTTGTCGCAAAAAATTTACTTAAGTCATAAAAAAGCATATGGAAAATATTTATAATGACGAATTAATGCCAGAAAACTTTGAGCAAATTGCCAAGGCATACTCAAAAAGCATGAAAAAAAGAGGTTTTATTTTCATAAGGCTTGATGAGGAAGAATTTAATTTGTTGCTTGGAGAGGTCTATGTGATTATTGGCAAAATGAAAGCGTGCCTTGACCACCTGCGTTCACATATCGACAGTAAAGACCTCAAAAACAAACTTATTGATGCGGAAATTGCATTGACAGAAAAATTTGAACATCGAAAACCACACAAGTTTAGATGCATTGAAGACAAAAATACAACTTTCTTAAGTTTGATTTCGCTTGAGAATATGCTTATCTTAAAACTTATGTTGCTTTCAATTAAAAGCGGAGAACTCGAGCTTTGTAACAAAATAATTACAAGCATTACATCCATCTTCGCAGAAAGTTTCGCCCTAGAAGGGTTTACTGTCGAAAATTAGATTTTATTGTTCTCCATCTTTGAAATTTTTATTTATTTTATGTCAAAGACATGTAAATTAAATAAATAATCGTGTTTTTGTTGTGTTTTTTCTGAATTTTTGTTAAAATTTAATATAGGAGCATTAAATATGGATTACGAAAATTTTACTGACAGAAAAACCGCCTTTGATGGATTTGTGAAATATAGAAAAGAAGTTTACGACAGTGTTGAGCGTGGAGATTTTTTTGATGTCTTTACAGAACTTTGCTCTCAAGCGCTCGCTGGCGACTGCATAGCACAAGATTGTGTTGCGTATTTCTTTAAGAAAGGCGTTCCTGAATTTTTGTTGCCTAACTTTGAATTTTATATGTCTTGGCAAATTTTGGCTGGTGCTAATGGAAATATTTTTGCTCTTGAAAAAATGGAATTTTTCTTACAAAATGCACTTAACGCAATCATCTACAATGAAGAAGTGCTTAAAACTGCCCTGTTGCGTGGAAATGTAACGAAAGATAATGCTTTGATGATGATAAGCAATCTTATTTGCGAAGGCATTGTAGACCAACTTCAACTCAACCCCAAAGACTTAATTCACATGAGCAACAAACCTTCGACATATACGCCAGAAAAAAACCGAATATATCTAAATGCCATGGAAAACAGCCTACAAGACGTAATCAATTATCTTGTAAGTTGATCCCCCAGTTTAAGATAAAAAACAGACCTTCCCCAGGGTCTTTTTTTTTGTCTGTCATCTGATTTTAATACATAACCAAAGCCTCGTACCTAAAAAGTAATTCTGGTTCTCCGCCGGACTAGAATGTGTCGCAATCCTGATAATAGCATTTTAATAACGCTCGTAATATAAGAACTGCAGTTTTCATGATATAAACTTAAATCAAATAAGATTTTGAGCAAGAAAGTGAATTTTTAGCAAAAAAAACAACCCGAACATAAGTGTTCGGATTGTTATAACTTGGCGGAGAGTTAGGGCTTCAAACCCCAAGAAGCTTGCACTTCAATGATTTTCAAGACCTCCGCTTTCGACCGCTCAGCCAAACCCGCATATTCACAAGAGTACGCGACAATTATATATATTTTTCATAGGTTGTCAAGCATTATTTTAATATTTTATTACGCTTTCTAGTGATTTATTTTTTTCTTAGTTATTAAACAATTCATTCTCAACGCATAAGCAAATTAAGTGATATACAGCCAAATGATATTCTTGTATTATATAAACCTCTTTGCTCGGCACATTGATGAGTACGTCCGCATACTCCCTCAACCTGCCTCCGCTTTCTCCTGTAAGAGCAATAACTTTGATTCCTTTGATTTTCGCAAGTTGGGTTGCGTAAAGCACATTCTTTGAATTACCGCTTGTTGAAATTGACAACAATATGTCTTCTTTTTCACCCAAAACATTCACTAATTGTGCAAATAACATTTTTTCATTACAGTCATTTAAAAAAGCGGTGTTAAATGCACAAAAAGATGTCAACGGAATGGCTTTTACTCCTTCTTGCAATACACTTGAAATTAATTCACCTTCGTCTCCATAGGCTTTTATCAATGAATCTGATAATTGTTGAGATATTGGACGCCTAAGTTTAAATGATTTCAACAGCTCTCCTGCTATATGTTCTGAATCAGCAGCGCTTCCTCCGTTTCCGCAAATTAGGAGCTTATTCTCTTTCTTCATATTTGAAATTAATAATACGGCTTCTTTTATATTTCCCATTAAAAATTTTAAATCTGGGTGTCTTTCAAAAAACTCATTAATATATTCTAAAGTTGAATTTTTCATACTTACTCCTTTATAACATAATCAACTGCTTCCAACAGGTTCGAAGCTTCGAAATCGCTGGGAATTTTATTTTCTTCGTCAAGCCCCGTAATTACCCTAATACTTCCGATATTCGCATTTTGAGCGGTCTGGATATCGTTATTTGTGTCTCCAATAATTACACAACTAGATAAATCCAAATTAAAATCTTCTACCGCTTTGTTTATCAAACCTAAATTCGGCTTTCTACATTCACATTTCACTTTTAGTTCTTTTACTTCTCCCTCATACCCGCCATGCGGATGATGTGGACAATAGTAGATGCCATCCAAATAGGCTCCTTCTTTTCCTAGAAGAGTTTCGATTTTTTTAAACATAGTATCCACTTCGTCAAAAGACGCCTCACCTCTAGCAATAACTGGTTGATTTGATATAATTATTGCCAAATATTCACTTTGATTAATTTTCTTTATTGCCTCGACTACATTATCAATTAACTCTATCTCTTCTGCACTTTTTATAAATCCTTTATAAACGTTGATTGTTCCATCCCTATCTAGAAAAATTGCTTTTTGTTTATTTTTTAAATTTTTCTTCGCAACTAATCCGTTTTTTATGTCTTTTTCCGAAAGATAAAATCTTTCCGGTGTTCCCACGTCTTTGATGTACTCAGAAGACCTATAAGCAAAAACTTTTCCACTTGGGATAAATGCGTTCACAAAATCATGTTCCATATTAACCGATCTTAGGGAACTAAAGAAAGGCAGGGTGGACGGAGAAACGATAAGAATTCCTGCGTTTACGCTGTTTTTATAATAAAAATCTCTAATAGAATTTTTCTTGTTTATTTCTAAAACCTTATCTTCTTTATCGGTCAAAATTAAATCACTATCATAAGGATGTATATTTGGATG
>CAZQFT010000063.1:0-6107 GCA_964592565.1 uncultured Lachnospiraceae bacterium | reverse complement strand
AAGCGGTCATATTTTTTCCGATTTCACCCACACCGCCTAAGAAGGTGATTTTAAGTTTGTTAGTCATTATAATCTCCTTAATAAAATATATAATCTAGAAGCCTTTGCTCCTAAAAAAATCAAAATTTAGCCATAAAAAGTAAACTTTAAGATTTTTTAACCTTGTTATAAATACAGATTACAAAATACAAGCAGTTTGATGAATGTTGTCAACTTCTTCAAGTTTCTTAGGTGTCAAAATTTTGTTGTCATTTACATAAAATCTCATGCCTTGGCTGGTAAAGAAAACTACCATGTCAAATATGCACAAAAGTGCTGTCATGATTGGCAAGAGAATAACAAAACTGAACATTCCAAACACAAGCATTATTGCCCAGAAAAGAGCAAAATAAAGCATTGTTGTGGCAAAAGTTGACCAAAAATGTCTTTTTACAGCCTTAAAACCTTTTCTGTATGCTGAGAAAACATTGCAATCAAAAACAATCATCGCTGAAGCCCAACCAAGAACTGTAAGTTGATTGAGTGTATATAAAAGTACAAGCACAACAAAAGCAATAAGAGGCAAGAAATAAGCAACAAAAATTGAGTCTGTAATTATTGAAAGTCCGTAAAGCGAAAAGAGAGTAACCGCAACAAACATAATGTTATAGAAAGTTTTGCAGAGTGCAAAAATTAAAGATCTTTTCAATGTTTTTACAAGAGCGCTGAAAAAACCAAGTTTGTTTTTGCTGGTCATGTATGAATACATCATTTCGTTGAAGGCATATTTTCCAACATTGATTAAAAATGGCAAAATAATCAAAACAACAACCAACGCATAAATTGCCATACCCAAATTTTGAGTAAAAGCACTTACAACAAAGTTTGTTGCGCTTGTAAGAAGAAAAGATAACCCCTCTCCTACTGGCCCACCAAAAACACCATTCATAGCACCTAATGAACTTGTTGTTTGAAAAATGGTTGAGAGTAAATCTTTAAACTCAAAAAATGCAGGCAAAAACATTGCAATGCACAACCCCCAAATAACAAAATAATACAAAAAGAATTTGAGGACTTTTACCCAATTTGAACCAAATAATTTTAACGAATTTAAAAATGTCATACAAAATCCCTTTTCAAAGGCTAAATATTAATTACAACTTTATTGTAACAAAAATTCGCCCAAATGTAAAGAATTTTGGACGAATTTTTTATTTTTATTAAAATTTCTTAAACTTCGATTGAAACAATTTTGTATGTTGTGCTTCCACCAGGTGTTTTAACTGTGATTATTTCGCCTTTTTTGTGACCAATAAGTGCTTTTCCAACTGGAGAAACATTGCTGATAAGCCCGTTTCTTGGGTCGCTTTCAGAAGAACCTGTTATGCGATATTCAACTTCCTCATCAAAATCTTCGTCATAAAGTTTAACTTTGCAACCAACATTTACGCTGTCGCTGTTAATTTTTTTCTTATCAATAACTTCTGCATGCAAAAGGATTCCTTCCATTTCAGCGATTTCTGCTTCAATTTGTGCTTGTTCGTCTTTTGCTGCATCATATTCTGAATTTTCTGAAAGGTCGCCAAATTCTCTTGCAATTCCAATACGCTTTACAACTGCTGGTCTTTTTACTGTTTTATAGTGATTAAGTTTTTCTTCAAGTTGTGCTTTTCCTTCTGGTGTAAGATAGTGTTTTTCCATGATAGCCTCCTGTTTCCTCCAACTGCCATAGAGTCATTAAAAAAACGACCCATTAGGTCCATTGGCAATTTTTATCAACCCTTACATTATACTCAAATCAAAACCAAAAGTCAACTAAATTTGCCCCTTGGCAGAAGATTTTTTGTTGAGTTTTATTATAATATTCACTAAAATTCGGTTTTATTCCAAAACTTTTATTCTTAACTGTGTTTTTTTGAAAATTTTTCAAATAATAAAACCAAAGGAGATTAAATGATTACATTTTTTGCGTTTTTGCTTACACTTGCTGGATGTGTGAATTGGCTTATGATTGGACTTTTACAATATGATTTCATTGCAGGACTGTTTGGATTTCAAGCCAGCATTTTCTCTAGGCTGGTTTACATCCTTTTTGGTGTAGCAGCACTTTATCTTATAATAAGAGTAATTGTCAATAAAGGCACTTTTAAAATATATGAGCGAAAAAAGAAAAAATCGAAATCTGTACCAATTCAAACTGTCTATGTTGAAGCAGGCAAAGAACAAACTGAAGAAATTCAACAACACCAGAATGACAATAAAAATTCCCTTTTTGAAGAGCATTTAAACAAAAAGTAAACTCATTAATTTGTTTGACTTTTATCTCTTAAAAATGTATGCTTTAAATAAGGAGATTTTATGGTAACTCTAGTTGTTTTGGATGGTTTTGGCGAAAGTAAGCAAAAATTTGGAAATGCTATAAAAAGCCAAGGCACACCTTATCTTGATAAACTTAAAAAACTTTATCCTCACACCCTGCTTGAAGCAAGTGGTGAAGCCGTTGGATTGCCAAAAGGCGTCATGGGCGGAAGCGAGGTTGGACACCTTACAATGGGCGCCGGAAGAGTAATTTTGCAAGACTTAAAACTGATCGACAGCGAAATCGAAAGCGGTGAATTTTTCAAAAATCCTTCACTTATCAAAGCCCTTACACATGCAGAAAAAAACAAATCAAATTTACACCTTATGGGACTTACTTCAAACGAAGGTATTCATGGAAATCTTGACCATATGTACGCAATTTTGGATTTTGCGAAAAATTTTGAAATCAAAAATATTTACCTTCACCTCATTACAGATGGAAGAGATTGTGGAGTGCATGATGCAGCAAAATTTATTCAACAAATCGAAGAAAAAATTGCTGGAACAAACACAAAAATTGGCAGTTTAATTGGTCGTGTTTATGCAATGGACAGAGAAAACAGATATGACCGAACAAAAAAGGCTTACAACCTTTTATATCATGGAACTGGAGCAAAGTTTAATTCTGCCACCGAGGCAATTCAAAAAAGTTATGATGATGGGATTTTTGATGAATTTGCAGAGCCTGCCATTGTTGATGAAAGTTCAGTCATCAAAGATGGTGACAGTTTCATTTTTTACAATTTCCGCGCTGACCGTGCAAGAGAAATTACTTTTGCTATGACGGATGAAGATTTCAAAGAATTTCAAACAAAAAAAGTAAACAACTTTCTTTTCACTGCCATGAGTGAATATTCTGATACGCTTACAAAAATCAACACCCTTTATCGCCCAGTTAAGGTTGAAAACAACCTTGCAAGCATTCTTTCAAAAAATGGGAAAACTCAGTTTCACATTGCAGAAACAACAAAATATGCACATGTAACCTTCTTTTTCAATGGCGAAATAGAAAAACCTTATGAAGGCGAAGACAGAAAACTGATTGAAAGTATAAATGTTAAGGATTTTTCAAGTTATCCTAAGATGCGTGCACTTGAAATTACACAAGAAACACTTGAAGCAATCGCCTCAACAAAATATGATTTTATTTTGGTTAACTATTCAAATCCTGACATGGTTGGTCACACTGGCAACTTTAATGCAACAAAAGAAGCAATTGAATGCGTTGAAAAACAAGCATACGCTGTCGCCCTTGCCACACTTATGGCTGGCGGAGATTGCATAATCACTGCTGACCACGGAAACGCAGAACTCATGATTGACAAGAATGGAAACAAAGTTACAAGCCACACGACAAATCCTGTGCCAGTAATTTTAGTCAGCGAAAAACACAAAAAAGCAAAACTTAAAAAAGGAAAATCAATCTCTACGATTGCTCCGACCGTTTTAAAACTGATTGGAATTGATGCTCCAACTGTTTATGACGAACCTTTGTTTTAATCTGCTTAAAAAAAATCGCCCCACTTTCGCACATGTCACTTTGGCTGACTTAATTTCACAAAATTGGGGCAAAGATTTGTAAATTTTACATTATAATTTTAAATAAACCAATATAAGAAGGCAAAAAATAAACTGCCTTCTTTTTTATATTAAAATTCAATAAAATATAATAAAAAACACCAACCCTGAGCGACTTGGGTTGATGTTTTTTTTGCAAAACCTAATTTTCATTTTGCTATTTAATTAACGACTTTGTCGTTCTCACTTTTATTTTCGCTTAAACTTGTAACATTTGACAAGAGTGAAATTCTTTGACAAGAAACCTCATAGGCCGTTCTGCTTTCGGATATTCCATCTCCAAGTTGCTTTATATATTCTCTTGATTGGATTCTCCCAGCCAACTGTACCTTGCAGCCAACAGTTTGACTTGCAATAAAACGAGCATTCCTGCCCCAAAGAATACATGGAACATAGTCAGATTTATGGAAATTTGGACGATTTACAGCAATCAAAATATCACAAATTTCTCTGTCAAACGGCGTTTTTCTGTAAACAGGTTCTTTACAAATAAACCCAGTAAGTTGAACCTCATTAACATTTTCTTCAACCTGTTCTAAACACCTAATTTCTTTTGCAAACAAGTGAAGAACCAAGCAACTGTGGTCGTTGAAAAGTTTGTTATAACTTCTGTATTCCCCTACAACCTCAACAAAATCTCCAGCCTTTACAGTCACATCAAGCATTGCGCGTTCTGAAATTGTAACTGGAATTATATCTTTTATTTTTGACAGTCTTTCGACTGCAACCTTAAATTCATAAAAAGTTTCACCTTCAACTTGGTGAGATTTTTTCGGATTTTCTAAAACCCTTCCTGAAATTTTTGCAAAGTTTGTTGGTTCTTCTCCGTTTGTTGTATAATACATATTTTTCCTCCCTAATTTTTATGTTGAACGCCGTTTCTGTCTATTGTATAGCCGTCTTGATAGACCAATTTTGAAATGGATGTCACCTCATAGCCCGCAACCTTAAGTCGATTAAGGGTCAATCTTAACGCATCAAGAATGTTGTCTGAGTTGTTGTGCATCAAAATAATTGAACCATTTTTCACCCGTGACATAATGCGGTTTGTTATCTCAGAAGCCGAAAGCCCTTTCCAATCCAAACTGTCAACATCCCACTGAATTGTCTTAAGCCCCAGTTCGTCCGCCGTGTCAATAAGGTCGTTGTTGTATGACCCAAATGGCGCTCTAAAAAGCGAAACCTCTTTGTTTGTGATTGCTTTAATCTTTGAGATAGATGTTTCAAGTTCGTTTTTCATCGTTTCTTTTGAAAGTTTAACCATGTCAGGGTGTGTGTTTGAATGTGTGCCGATTTCAAAGCCTGCTTCATCAATCGCTTTTGTCATCTCTGGATAGTCATCCACCCAAAAGCCTACCAAGAAGAATGTTGCATCGACTTCAAACTCTTTCAAGATTTCAATAATCCCTTCTGTTTTGTCCGCACCCCAAGCCGCATCAAATGAAATTGCAACTTGTTTTTCTTCGGTGTCAACATTGTAAATTGGCACTTTTCGTGTTGAATAGCCAAAATAGACTTGTGCGGATGTTGCCCCATTGAAAGAAAGTGACAACAGCACCGCTACCAGCACCATGGCAACGCATATTTTGATTGTTTTTGATTTGATAACACAGAAATGCATACAAACCTGCCTTTATTATAGAATTTTTGAAAGCAATCCACAAGGATTATTTTTGTTGAAAATGTTTGATAATGTCGAAATTTGTCCTAATAATTCATTCAACTTTCAAAACTAATTTATGCTTGTCTGTTTGCGTTTATAACAGAATTTTCTTAGTCAAAACAAATATGTTTAATCAAAACAAAAAAAATACGGACAAGGGTTAACACTTTTGAAACTAGTGAATTAAAAATGCTTTATCATTAAATTGGTAAAGTATTTTTTATTTGATGAAAAATTTTTAAATATTCTAACACAAATTACATGAAATATGTTATAATAAATTTATAGGAGTAAATTATGAATTGCAAACATTGTAATCTTGATGAGAGTAAAGTTATTTATAAAAGCAAATATTGGACTTTATCATTTCATAAACAAGATTATTTAGGAAGATGTGTGTTGTCGACAAATAGACATGTTGATAATTTTATTCAACTTACCGATGAAGAAATAATTTCTTTAAGAGATATGTTAATGGCTATTGAAAATGAATTGAAAGATTTATATCATTGCACTATGATCAATT
>CAZQFT010000062.1:0-6189 GCA_964592565.1 uncultured Lachnospiraceae bacterium | reverse complement strand
CCTTCCATTGCATAAACAACAAATGTACTTTCACCTTCAAGCATTGAGCCCTTGTCTTCCAAGAAAGTAATCGTATAAATACCACTTGTTTCATTTATCATGAAATCGCCTTCAACAATCACTTCGTCTTCGCCAACTTTTTGAACAACCTCAAATCCATACTTTTCTTTGAAGGCTGTCAAAGACAGACTTTCCTCTGCTGCAAATGTCCATGTCAACTTTCCGTCAATCACACAAAGATTTTCGACAGAGTTGTATCGTGTAATTCCGTCAAGAGTTGTTCCATTTGAAATCAAGACATAAATGCTTGACTTGTTTCCTTCTGAATTAAGGTATACAGAATTTCCATAAGCGTAACCACCTTCAACCAACTCTACACTTCCATCCAAGCCCTCCGTTTCAGTAAGTTCAAGAGCCAACGCCTGAACAGTAACTTGAATGAATGGTGCTTCTTGTGAAATCCCAAGCAAGTCTTCTTCAATTCTTGTGAAATCAAAGTTTGTTTTTGTTGTATAGTAAACCAACTCTTCTGCCGCGGCAGTCTTTGTTGTTTCTTCTTCGCCCGATTGAGTTTGTGCATAAACCGTAACCCCAATTCTGTAAACAGTGGTTTCTGCTGTAAGAGAATTGTCTGGTGAAGACATCTTAACTTCTTCCCAATTTAATATACTGTCTTTTATGTTGACATCACCCATGTCTGCCATCATTTCGGCTTTAACAGTTGCAAAATCGCTTCGCAAAGCAACATTAAAATCAAGTAATGTCACTCCGTCAGCATCAAGTCGTTTAAAAGTTCTTAAATAATATGACGCATTATAGCCATCATCTTCTTCACCCTCTTCAAGCACCTCTGCCTCAACCTGATATCTAAGGTTTGTAACCGTCGAACCCATGAGTGCGACACTAAATTCTGAAGCATCATTTTCGGTTTCTTTATAAGTGAAGTCACTGTGTAAGACATCAAGATTTGTTGTGCCTGGCTCGTAATGAAGTGTATCAAGCCCAGCATTTTCACCTCTTTCGTCACAGACTGTGATGTAACTTGTCGATCTTGTTGTAGCATAACTTGAAGCGTTGTTATAAATTCTATAGTTGTAAATGTTTGATTCGCTGTAACTTGCATCAAGCCTTGCCTTATTCTCGCTTCCCAAGTCGATTGAAAGATATCCAAGTTCATTGCTCAAAACAGTCTTTGTTGTCTGACTTTTGTCAGTTGTTGGTTGTGCAAGTTTGTAAATTCCATTGAATTGATAAACTTCACTGTCAATAAATGTTGAGTTTGTCTTTGTTTCACCAACCATTATAAATTTGACATACTCATAATAACCTTCTCCTCTGTCAAGTGAGAATCTTGAGTAATATAGGTCAGAACTTAAGTTGACTTCTGATGCAACTTCCCCACTGTTTGTACGCTTATAAACAACGGTTGTTGTGCGTCTTAAGTGTGGAGTCCAAACAAACTCTCCGTCAATAATAGAAACATTGTCACCAAAACTTAAGAATGTCAAAGAATGATATTGCGACTTGCTTGACATTGACACATTATTGCCAACTGCGTAAATCTGCATGTCATAAGCCTTCTTTGCAACCTCTTCGCCATACACACCAAGCAATGAATTTCCGCCGTTATGGTTGATATAGAACATCAAATATTCGCCGTTTAAATTGCCTCCGTCATCCTTAGTTTCTACACCATTTTCATCAGTTTGATATACCGTAACGCTTGAAACAACCTCTGAATCTTGCAATGTCAAACTATAATTTGTAATGCCCTTTGAGATACTGAACATATATGTGTCTTGTCCAGCAGAAATTTTCATTACATAGTTTTCTGCCAAAGTTTGAACATAAGTGCCGCTTGCACTGTCATATTCTGTAATGTAACTTCTCTTAACAAATAATCTATACTCATTAACAGTCTTATCTGCTGTTGTTTGCTTAAGAATTTTAATTGTTGGTTGCGCGTTTACATAAATGACATTTTCATTATTTTCGTTCTTAAAGTCATACCAAGAAGAATTTACTGTATCACTTCCACCCAGTAGGCAATATTTCAATGAATAACTTCCAACTTGCAAACTCTCAAAAATTTCATCGAAAAGTTTTCTCGAATTTGCAATGCCATAAGTTGCGTTGTCACAATATTCAATAAATTCTCCGAGTCTGCTTTTGATTAAATCATCTTGTTCTTTATCATAAAGGTCTGTAAGAGTTTCCTTGATCTTTGAATCTGAAGCAAACAAATTTGCAAGCAAATGTCTTGCATCAACATCAAATGTTTGAGAGATTCCCGTTTCGTCCCCAGTTGGAGTAAATCTTAATCTGAAAATCAAATTGCTGTTTACAAGATCTGTAATTGTAAATGTAAATGGATAAACAAAAGGTTTGTCTGTTATCAAATCTGCCGCAGTTGGGTTGTCTTGTTTCAAAATTGTAAAAATTTCTGCATTTGCCGGCCATTCAAAATAGAGTTGCCCATCTTTCAAAACAAGTGGGGAATTAACTTGGTTTTTATAAACCTCTGCTGGCTTAACCACGCCTTCAACATATTCACTTACAAAGATTCTCTTTGAAGGCAATATGAATTTGCTAATGTTTTCGCTATCACCTGAATAAACCTGAACTGCAATATAATAAGTTGAATTTGCAGCAACAAAACTTGAAGCATCAAAGAACGAATCTTCTGTTGGGGCGGTTATGTATGTTTCACCAAGTTCTAATGTTTCTAGGTCCAAATCCTCAATGAAGTATACATAATATTTTCCACCTTCGAAGCCTGTCCAGTGAACACTTCCTTCTATAAGCCTAACCCCCGCAACAGGGTCAAGTCTTGTAAACACGAACTCTTCCGCATCACCTTTAAACCAATTTGTCATTACAAACTTTGTTCCTTCGCTGACTTGTAATCCCGCAAACGAAACAACAAAATCTCCGTAAAATTCAAGCAAATCAGATTCTTCAAAGATTTTCGTAAGATTTATTACAAATTTTCCTTCATAATCATCAAATGTAAGTTGTTCGGCACTTAAAAATTTAATAATAGGGTTGTCAATATTTTCGTTTTCAATTTTTACAAACATGCCAAGAGTTTCCAATGTTCCTGCAACATCTGAATTTGTAAAGATTGCATATGTATTTGCGTAATCATGAACAGTTACAACCTCGTCTTCAAGAACTTCTCCAACCTTAGTGACTTCCTCAAAATTGTTAAGCGTATTAAGAACAAAACTAAATTCAGCTGGGGCAGAATTGAGGTTTGTTACTGTATTATCTGGATTCTCTGAAAGATATGCCCAGAAATATAGTGTTAATTCGCTGTCAGAAACAGGTAAATCAATGCCTTTTTGTCCGAAGGCCTCTATTATGTCTGCAAATGCACAAGAATAAACGACATTTGTGTTGCTTGAAGCTGAAATATCTGTTTTTGCATACTTAATACTTACAACTTCTCCGTTGTAAAGTGAATCTTCGCTTGTTCCCGCATATAAAGTTGTAAAACCATCACTTAAAATCTCAAACGCAATTCCTGATGCGAGATTTTCATTGTAACTCATGCTTACAATCGAAGTGTTAAATCTGAGGTTAATCATTGTGTCTCTTGTAGTCCAAACATATGAGTCAATTTCAAAAGCATCTTCATTTCCTTTGCTTGCAAAATTGATGTTGAAATAATATGTAGGAACAAGTTTTGAAAATTCGGTTACATCAAGCAAAACCGCTCCTTCTGCCGCAACAATTTCTTGCCAATTTTGTTTTTCAACACCATCAGCAAAGAACTCGTAGAGATAACTCTCACCCGCCTCTCCTGTAAAGTTTAAACGTCCAAGTTCATCAACCGTCAAAATAGTTGATGCATCTACAATTCCAAGAAGAGCGTTTCCTTGCAAAACAACATCCAGAGTTGTAATTTTTGAGTTGTTTGTTGTTGTTCCATCACCAATAGCAACAATTTCAAATTTAAGGTTTTGATCCATTTTAAAGAAATCAATTGGATTGTCAATTGCTCCAAAATCTACAACATTTGAATAATTGTCACCAAAAATATCTGAGATTAAATAACTTTCTGTTCCAGAGCCTGCTGTTGCAAGCGTGGTCTCATAGATAAGTGTATCGTCTTCTTTGTTATAAACCCTCAGCAAGTAAGCACTTGCCCCTTCAACTTTTGCCCAAGAGAGTGTGATAATTGATTTGTCTTCTTCGTCTCTTACAAACGAAACAGTTGCCTTGTCAACCACCGAAACCCTTGAGAGAGTAAACTCAAACTCTGTCTTTGCAGAAGAAATTTTGCCATTTTCTTTTGCATATACAGAAAGACTGTAAGTTCCATTCATCCAATCATCTGGAAATTCAAAATAGAAAGCATTTTCGTTTGTAACTTCAAAAACTAGTGCACCATATTCAACAACATAAATGCAATTCGTTCCATTTTCTGTGTTGATTACAAAGCCGCCAGATTGTCTTACAATTTCGCTTTCTTTAACCGCTCTAAGCACTTCAAGTTCATCTGTTGATTTGCTTGTCTCTGAAGGAAGATAATATTGTTTGTTGGTTGGGTTTGAGTTGCTGTTTACAAATGCCGTTATCCTTACAAACCCACCATTTGAAAGATTTTCTTCCATAAAGTCTTGCAACGCTCGAGTAATTTCCGTTCCGTCTGTAACTTGTACCAAAGTGTAAAGTATTTTTGAGTTGTTGTCATTGTCGACATAGTCAATTTTAAGGACAACACCACCAACAGCACTGCTGCCATCATCACTCAAAACAATCTTCAAATCAGTTGTATAATTTTCATCAGATTTTACAAATTCGATTGAACTCAAGTCCGCGGCGCGAGTAATTTCAACACTTCCAATTGAAGAAGGAATTGTTCCTGCAACCGTAGCCTTGATTGAAATGGTCATAACGCCATTCTCATCAAATTCATACCAAACTTTGTCAACTTCAAAAGAATAGTCACCATCTGGAGATTTAGCAATTGTACCTTCATAAATAAGCGTATCTTCGTTTACATACGCCATAACATTTACGCTGTCACCATAATTCCCTTTAAAGTAAACAGTCGTTGTTGGGTTTTGAGTATCAAAACTCACAGTCTTTTCAGCATAATCTGGATATGTCGCATTCTCAAAATCAATGCTTTCAAATTCTACATTTGAAACCTCAGGGGTCGTAAGTTTTGTTATTTCAGCAGTTCCATAAACATACGCATTATACATTTCTTGTCCAAGCGTTGTTTGAACACCGCTATAATATATAGTTCCATTTGTAACTGAATAAATATCAAGATAAGCAACAACTTGAACCGTAATCGTTCCTTCTTTTAATCCAACAGAAATCTTTTGATAGACATCTCCGTCAAGCACATTAATTTTGTTTTCAGAAACATCATGCAAAATCACCGCCCCTGTTTCATCTTTGAAATAAACTCTGTATTTCAATGAGTTAAGACCTGCAGCCGTTCCAAATGCAGACCATGTCAAATCTCCGCTGTCGTTGTATGCAAGAGAAATGTCAGCAGGAGCAAGTTCTGCGAAGTCTGACACCGTCCAAGTTGAAGTGTCGCTGTCAATGTAAGTCGTGACCGTATTTCCACTTATTTCTGTTTTCCCAACAAGTTTAACCGCCAAACTCTCGCCGCTAACTGTCAAACTTGCATAATCCGTATAATCAACTTCATTTACAACCGCTTTGCTTATAAAATCTTTTTCCAAACTTGAAATTAAAAGTTCAATAGTTCCATCCGTCTTCATTTTTACACTATCAAGAGCACTAAGTTTGTAAATTCTAAGCACATTCGAACTGTTTGAATCAAGATAATATGGGTTTGATGCAACTATATAGAAACTATAGAATTGCCCAGCATCATAGCCAGTCTTAGAAAATTCAAACGCAAAAACACCTTCCGCTTCAGTCAAGTATGTTCCATCAACAGCATTTCCACTTTCTGTTGAGTAAATCTTATAGGTTGTGACAGCATTTTTGCTTGCATCATCAAGAGTAACCGCATTCCATTTAAGTGTGTAATTTGTTGCATTTTCACTGTCAAATTCAAGTGTAGGACTTGCCATTTTTTCAACAACAAGGTTTGTCTTTGTGCTGTCAGATTTAAGTGTCGCATGCAAAGAGCAAATTTCATACGCAGAGCCATCTGCCTTTGGTGCATTTTTATAAACATACGCCTCAAACTCA
>CAZQFT010000061.1:0-6228 GCA_964592565.1 uncultured Lachnospiraceae bacterium | reverse complement strand
GGATTGATTAATGATGTTGATTATGTTGTTGAGATTAAAAAGGTTGGAGAAACAAAAAGAAGCATAATCATAAAGGAAGGTGCACATGTTGGCAATTAATACCGCTTTTATGACGGCAAATCTGGCACTTAATGTAAACGGAAAAACATATGTGCGTGATATTGACGCCAAAAGCAAACATTCAGAAAATGTTTTAAGCACAATTGATGAGTTATGCAACGAAGCAAAAATTGACATTGTAGATGTTGACTCAGTAAGCGTTGTTCTTGGGCCGGGCTCTTTTACTGGACTGAGAATTGGCACAGCAATTGCAAAGGCTTTGGGTTGTGTAAACAAAAGTCTTAAATTTGTTGGCATATCATCGCTCGAACTTATGGCATATACTATTCACAAAAATGGACTTAACAAAGGACAAGACTTTGTTTGCGTGATAAATGCTTTGTCGGATTTGTTTTTTGTTCAGTTTTTTGATGAAAATGGAATAAAAACAACAGAAGCACGAATGATAGATAAAGCGGCTTTCGAGCAGATAAGCCAGCATATTTTTGCCCTTAAAGGTGATATTTTGAAATATCCACTTGAAGAAATCGAACTTTCAAGCGGTGATTTGATGGAATATTCGCTTCTAAAAGCACAAATGGGAGAGTTTTCAACCTTGGATGAAATACTGCCAGTTTATTTGAGAGAATCTCAAGCAGAAGATAATTTGAAAAAGATTAGAAAAAATTAATAAAATTAGTTGACTTTAAATATAAATGTTTGTAGAATACATACGAAACACGAAAAGGAGTGATTTATGAGAAAACCAGTTTATATAAGATGCCCTCGATGTGAACTTAACTATATTGAAAAGAAAGACAAACTTTGCAGCGTTTGCAAAGCAGAATTGTCTGCAAAGAAAGATGACTTTGTTGGAGATATTGATTTGGAACTTTGCCCAATTTGCAAAACAAACTACATTCAACCAGATGAAATAATGTGTTCAACATGTCTTAAAGACCACCAAAACGAAGACCTTGAAGACGGCAACGACTGGGAAGATTATCTTACAAGAGATGACGAAGAAATCGTTTATGACGATGAGGAAACGGGCGATATGGCTTCTGTAACTGACTTGGATGACGACATTTTGGATGATGACCTTGACACTGGAATCGGATTTGATGACAGACTTGATGATGACGATTTAGACCTTGATGACGATGACCTTGATTCTGACGATGATTTGGATTTCGATGACGACCTTCTTGATGACGATGATTTGGATCTTGATGACGAAGAAGATGAAGAAGAGGATGATGACGATTTTTAAGAGAGAGCAGTTCTCTCTTTTTTATTAAGCAGTCGAATTCAATATTTAAAATGGACTTATGAAGGATTGAACAAAATTCATATATTATGAATAATGAATTACTTAAATGGGTTTTGTGAATAGGGTGTTTATCATTTAATTTCATAAGAAATCGATTTTAAAAAAGTGTATGGACGAATGAGGTATATATCAAAGTAAGAACATAAAAAAGAAGACGAATTATTCGTCTTCTTTTTCATTTTGTAATTTATTTACTCTTTTTGTCTGAAGGTTTTTCTTCCTTTTCAGAATCTTTATTTATTTTTTTTGAAACCTTTGCAAGTTCGCGTCTTTTCGCTTCTTCTTGTGCATAGATTTTTCTTTCAAGGTTCAACAAATATTCAGGTGACTTAAGAGTTTCGATTTGTTTGTTGAGTGAAGCAAGCTTTTCAGCAATTACAGTTCTCTTTTGAGCAAATTGTTTAAATTCTTTGTCTGTTTCTTTTGAAACTTTGCCTTTGTCTTTTGCTCTCAATTCAATAACACGTTGCTTATGTGTTTTTTCAAGACTGTCAAGTTCTTTTTGGAACTTATCTGCATTGTTCTTAACTTCCGCAACTTCCGCATCTCTTTGTGCTTTTGCTTTACGTTTAATCAAATCAACATCAAGGCTTGATTTTCTGTCGTATGTCTCTTTTCTCTTTCTCTCGATTTTCTTGAGTTTAACTTTTGACATCAACCATGCTACTACAGCAATGATAATTGCTGCACCAGTGATAAGTGAAGAAATCAAGATTGACCAGTTTAAGTCGCTGTTGCCAGAGTTTGTATCCCCAGAATCTTCCTCAGTTGTATCTTCTTCGGTTGTATCCTCAGTTGTTTCTGTTGCAGTTGCAACAAATTCACCAGTTTCATTTACATCATAATCAGCAGCGTTTACACTGTCATTTGCTGCGTTGTAGATTTCTTCTGCATTATCTTCAGTAAGTTCTTCAAAACTGAGATCGTAAAGAACCATACTCCCGGCTGTTTCTGTTGTGTCGCAGATGAGTGAAATGTGAAGAGTTGAAGTTGTGTCAGAAGTTGGTTTGAAATAGATTGTATAAGTTTTATATTCATCATTTGAAACCAATCCTGTTGCATAATCAAAATTGCTTAATCCAACTGTTACGCCGTAACTGTAAGTTTTTTCATCGTCAAGGCTGTATTCTGGGTTGGTGTAAGCGAAATTTGTTTTAAGTTTGAATGTGAGTTTATAATAACTATCTGCAGTTAAGTCAAGATTGAATTTTGAATCAATTGAATAAGAACCAATTCCAGTGCTTGTAATATAGAATACATTTTCATCTTGAGCATCTTTCAAATAGAATGGGCTACTTTCGCTGAACGCACTTGCTTTAATAATTCCGCCGTCGATTTCAACCCCATCATTTTTGCTTCCAAGGGCAGGAGTATAAGCAGGGGCTTTGGATGTGCCAAGTTCTGTAGTGATATCATTTGTTGGCAAGTTGAGATAGAAATCACTCATATCAACTGCACCGAAGAAATCTACGCCGTCAACAGCATTTTTCTTGCTTTCAAACACGGAACTTTCAATGCCTGTTGTAAGATTGAAGTTGTCAACATATGCAAAACCTTGCATTTTGTTGTCTGTTGTACCTAAACTGATTGTGAAGTAAACTTCGTTTGCTCCAGCAATTGTGTTTAAATAGATTTCAAAGTTTTTCCAAGCACCACTCGTGCCTATTGTTGTTTCATAAATTTTAAAGCCATCGCTTCCATAAACAGTGATTGTTGCTTTTGCATCAGAAGAAGTTTTAAGCATGAAGTCAATTTTTGAAGTTTTTCCTGCTTCCAAAGAGATGTTTTCGCTCTTGAGAGATTGATAACTTTCTTCCAAGTTTGCAAGCATTAAGATGTTGTCCGGAATGCTGTCACTGCCTTCGCTGTTCTTTGGGTTTGCTGTGTATGCCCAAGCATAAGGATTGTCAAGGGCATAACCACCATTTTGTTCGTAAAGGGTTTTGTATGAAGCATATTTGCTTGCTTCTGTGTTGATTACACCACCAAATGTGAATGAATCTTCTTCAGCAGTAATTGTCCAATTTTGAGGGGCATATGGTGTTGTAAAATCGTTTTCAATTGTAACATTATTAAAGTTTCCGTTTGTAATTGTTTGAGTTCCTGTCTTTGCGTCAAATTCAACTTTGTTTGTTGCGCTTTCATAATCGGCACTTGTTGCTTTTTCAACTTTAACATTATCAAGAACTACACATCCAGTTGCTTTGTTTTCACTTGTTCCAAGGCCGAGGTAGATGTTGAATGAAGAATCGTAGTGCGCTCCGCCTTTAACATAAAATTCAATTGAGCCATATTTGTTGTTGAAATCGCTTGAGCCATTTGATGAAGTACCACTGCTTGCTGTCTTCTCTTTCAATGTATAGTTTGATTCTTTAAGTCCATAAGCAGCATAAATATTATCGTTTTCTTCAATTGACATATATACACTGCCAGAACTGATTTCAGAAACTTTGTAATATGCTGTGACCTTAAGAATTTCATTTGAACCAATTGCAATATCATTTGATTTGACTTCAACATATTCATCTTCTGCCCAAAGACCCAACACGTAGTTGTGAGCGTTTACTGTGGGTTTGAGGTCTTCGTCAAGTTCAATGTTGCATGAGAGGCTTGAACCAACATAGTCATAACCTGTCGTTGCTTTAAATGCTTGAGGTGCATTTGTGTTGAAAACTCTTGCATTTCCGCTTCCGCTTTGTTGCCAATTTTTTACAGTTGAACCATCTGCGTGATATTCGCCACTCTCAAAGTCAAAGTTGTGAGTTGGATATTCAATCGTCTGGTTGTTTCTCAAATCAATCAAGTTTACGCAATCAATTGTTTCGTCAACTGTTGAACCATTTTCTTCATAAGATTGTGTATAATTTTTGCCGTAATAAGATTCATATAATTTCCAGAATGTGTTTTCGCTGTATTGATAAACATGAACATCATCAAAGAATACAACGCCAGAACTGTTTTGACCAACTGTCTTTGAACCAAGCCACAAGTCAAGTGAAACCGACTGAGTTTCATCACCAGTTGCAACAAAGAAATAGAAAGTAACCCATTCTTTTGAAGAAACTTTTACATATTCTGCCTTAACATCATTTCCATTTGCATCTTTAAGTCCGCTTAAATACATTGAACCGAATGAATAATAGTCAAGAGAATTGTAAACATCTTTTGCAAGATAGTAATTTGTTCCAGCAGGGGCAGTCCAGTTTTTGTTTGTCTTGTTATATTTAAAATATGTTGTGTAAAGAGTTGTGTTTGCATCAATGTCATATCCACCTTCTTCAACAACATTTTCTGCGATTTTTTCAACGAACAACATTTTTGTTTCATCATTTTCATCAATGAAACCAATGTAATTGTCGTCTTCATATAAAACTTCATCTTCAGACAATGTTCTGCTTGACGCAATTTGAGAGTCTTCTGTTAAGGTTTTTTTGAAATAATATGTCTTTGTTTTGTAAGTGAACCCAATATACTCATCAACCGCTGCATTCTTAAAAGAGTCGGCACTGATTGTAACTTCTTCACCTTCAGCAATTGTGTCATTTTGCAAAACATAGTCAGTTGTCTTTGAATAATTTGTATCACTCTTGAAAGAAACTTGGAAAGAATAATATGAATTTGCTTCAAGGCTGATTGAACTTGACTTGTAGCCTTGTCTTGAATATGACAAATCTGTTGAATCGGCATATTTTGAGTTGATCATCAAAATCTTTTTGTCAGTTGCTTTTGCACTTGGATTTTTTGAAAGTCTGTATGTGCCTGACATATAGTTTTGGAATGTGTTGCCAACATCAATAATTCCCGAAGTAGATTTCTTGTCACTTACTTGTCCAGTCCAACCAGAAAGAGATGTGCTTAAAGAATATGTTGAAGTGCTTGAGTTGAAATTGTTGTTTGTCACGGACACTTCCTTCATATAGCCTGAATAATAGTTTGTTGAGGCCTCATCTGCCTTTGCACTTTGAACATTTGTTGTTGCGAATGCAATTCCTGTTGCTGACAATGGCAGGATAAGTGCAAAGATAAACATAATAATTTTGCTTTTAAGTTGTTTCAATTTTTTCATAGTCCACCCTTTAATTTTAGTCTAACCCTCATATGATAACATATTTGTCGAAAAATATCAACCGAAAATCCAAATATTTTTTCTAAATTTACTTATATTATTTACATGAATTCTAAGATTAAAAGCACAAAAGTGAAAAACGAAGAAAAATTGCCTGCGAAAAAGAAACTTATTTTGTCGATTTGTGGTGCAATCATAGGGTTTATCAATGGATTTTTTGGAGGCGGTGGCGGAATGATTTGTGTCCCTCTTCTTGAAAAAATTTTGGGACTTGGAAACAAATACTCCCATGCAACCGCTCTTGTCGTGATTTTTCCGATTTCTTTTGTAAGTGCTGTGATTTATGTGTTGAGTGGAAATTTAGAAACTATCCCATTTGTGACCGTTGGAAGCGGAGTGCTTTTGGGTGGACTTGTAGGGGCTTTTCTTTTGAAATTTCTTCCTTCAAAGATTGTTAGAGTTATTTTTGCAATTGTTATGCTTGCTGGAGGAATAAGGCTTTTGTTTTGATGTGGGTGGGCGAAATCTGCTCGCTGGCGTCGAGCCGCGAGCGGCAGTCGCTTTGCCGCAAGGGTGAAAGGGGTGTTTTGCTGACCAACTCAAGCGGCAAAGGGCTGCAAAATTTGCATTTGCAAATTTTAGATTTCACCCTGAATATAAGGAGATTAAATGATTTATTTTTTTTACATTCTGGCAGGTTTTATATCAGGAATTTTAGGCGGACTTGGCATGGGTGGAGGCACACTGCTCATTCCAATTTTGACAGTTTTTTTAGGCTTCGACCAAAAAC
>CAZQFT010000060.1:0-6296 GCA_964592565.1 uncultured Lachnospiraceae bacterium | reverse complement strand
GGATTATCATCAGTCAGACAAACATAATCCGCAAATCTTTCGGCAATCGCTCCCATTTGCGGTCGTTTTGTCTTGTCACGATTTCCTCCGCAACCAAAAATTACATAAACTTTTTTATCCGTAAGAAGCCTTGCGGTCTGCAACACATTTTTCAAACTGTCTGGACTGTGAGCGAAGTCGATGACAACATATCTGCCAGTAAAATTGATGACATTAAAACGCCCCTCAACAGGATTTATAAAGTTCAGCCCAGCCATAAGTTCTTTTTCGTTAAGTCCCAAGCATTGACACACTTGCAAAGCAGCAAGCGAGTTGTAAACATTATATTTCCCAATCAAATTGGTTTTAATATCAACAACGCAGTCGCACACATTTCCTGCAAAACGCGTGCCATCCATTGTGCAAACAATATCAATCGCAAACGCATCACACGGACTATAAATCCCATATGACAGCGTCGGCACATCTGCCCCCTCAATCAACTTGCAAGCCGAACGGTCATCGGCACAAACAATCCCAACTTTAATGTGTTGTTTTGTCATAAAACTGAGTTTAGCCCTCTCATAACGCTCAAAAGTTTCAAAATAATCCAAATGGTCTTGCGTCACATTTGTAAGCACACCAATTTCAAACAAAATTCCATCAATTCGCTTTTGGTCAATTGCGTGTGCAGAAACCTCCATAACAACATATTCCACGCCCTCTTCACGCATATCATAAAAGGTTTTATGCAAAAAATCTGCATCAGGCGTTGTCAACGGACAGTCTTTCATTTTTCCGCAATAAAAAACTCCGCTTGTTCCAATCACTCCGACTTTTTTGCCGTTGCGCTTAAGCATCTCGGCAACAATATGTGAAGTGGTTGTTTTGCCATTTGTGCCTGTAATTCCAATAACCTTCAAATCATCGCAAGCATTGTCATAAAACCTTTTGCAAGCATGTGCAAAAGCACTGCGGACATCTTTAACTTTGACATCCCCAAAATCGAACTCACTGACAACAAATGAACCCTTTTGCTTTGCCATTTGACATCTCGTTTTTGCCTTTTCGACATCCTTTGTCAAGCAAAAATAGACATCTCCCGCCTCTGCAAGTTCACATTCTTTACAAATTTTTTCAACCTTTTGCTCGCTGTTTGAATCTGCTAAAATATCTTTCAACAACATATTCAACTCCTTATCCTTACATTTTAATGGTTTTATAGTTAAGAAAAGCCACCCTTGCTAAAAGTCGCCATTTTTAGACAAATTTAGTTACTTCTTTGAAGTCGGTTTGAATTTTGAATAGATTTCAATAGCATCACTTTCAAAAGTTGAAATAAGTTTCTCATAGGACTTAAATTGCTCATTTGCCTCTTCAATGATTGCCGTAATAATATCTTGCACCGGAACGCCCTTGTAAAGATAAGTTGCAAGCGAGCCTGGGATTGTGTTGATTTCATTTACAAACAATTTCTTCTGCTCCTTATCATATAAAAAATCCACGCGCACAACCCCTTTGCACTCAAAAAGCCTGTAAACTTTCTCTGTCAAGTCTTTGATTTTGCTTGCCAATTTCTTGTTTGTTTCCTGATTTTTTGCTTGAGCGGAAAGATATTTTTCCTCAAACGAATAAATTTCGCTGTTTGACACCACCTCATTGACATCTGATACGAAAAGTTGATTTTTAAATTCGAAACAAGCACAATTAAATTCTTGCAAATTTTCAACCAAGTCTTCCACCAAAACTTTTTTGTCAAATTCAAATGCAAGTTCCAATGCGTCAACATACTCTTTCTCGTTTTTGCAGACCGAAATTCCAATGCTGCTACCCAAATTTGCAGGTTTCACAATGACAGGGAATTCCAAACCTTTAGGAAGGGTTGAATTTTTTTTGCGTTCTGCAAAATAAGTATAATCAGCGGTTGGCACGCCATTTGCCTTCAAAACATCTTTCACAAAAGCCTTATCCATGCAAAGCGCCGAAGAAACAACTCCACAACTTGTGTATGGGATATCAAAGACATTTAAAAGCCCTTGCAAACTCCCATCCTCGCCAATTCTGCCATGGCAGCAGTTTAAAACCCCAGCCACTTTGAATGTGCCAACAAGTTTGTTTCTTTTTTTAACAAAAAGCACCTTATGCCCAAGAACCGCCTGCTGCTTATTTTTCGCAAACTTGTCAAAATTTTTGTAGATGGAAACATCAGACAAATTATCAGCAATCCACCAATCTCCATCCCTATCTATGTAAAGCGGCAAAAAATTATACTGCTTTGGCAAACTTTTCATAGTCTGCACAGCAGTAATCACCGAAATATCATGCTCAACACTCTTTCCACCATAAATCAACAAAACAACTTCTTTCATACACCTTCCTTTTCAGAATTTTATATGAAAGAACGCAATAATATGTGTTTTAAAAAATGTTTATTATCTTAATTTTTTTTGACAATGCATACTCATATGCAGCCCTTGTCCCACTTTTATAAGAACATTTATCATCATAATAGAATACAGCGACATCACTAATATCAATCATGTATCTATCTCGTGCTACATACCTCAAACGACCAGCATTTATGATTTTTTCAGTGCTGATAATTTTTTCATAAAAATGATTAAGATAAATCAAATAATCTTCAGAATATTCTAAATAATCGGTTCTCACATTTATTCTTTCCAAAGTGGGTTTTTGAGCCTTTAACTCTGTTACTATTTCCCAACAATAATGCGTAAATTCACTTTTACTACCAAAAATAAATCTATTTGCACCGTTTTTTATAAGGTCATTTAGCAACCTATACAAATCATTTCTTAATACATCTGAGGTATCCAATTTTCTATGTCCAATAAAACAAACATTCATAATTCCTCCTATTATGAACACATTATATCATATTTGGGTCTCAGTTGAGCACTATTTTTAAACATTATTTTTGATATATTAACTACAACTCAATTGGGTAGGTGAAAATGACATTAGCAGAAGCAGTTTCAAAAAGAATAAACAAATTATTGTTTGAAAAAGGCATGTCTTTATACAGACTTTCAAAAAAGTCTGAAATTCCTATGTCTACGCTCAAAAATTTATCAAATGGTCACATAAAGAATCCCGGCTTTGCATTGATATATAAACTTGCAGCCGCATTTGATTTAAGTTTGATTGAATTTATAGATTGTGAAGAATTGCTAAACAATCCAGAACTTGATTATGAATAAACAAAAAAGCCTATCAATTTGATAGGCTTTTATTTTTATGAAGTTTTTAATTACGCTTGCTATCCCAAATTCGAACCTTCGCTCATGGTGATTGCAAAGCGAATGCCTTTTGCTTTGCTTGCGTAATAACTGTTTTTCATTACAACACCAGAAGATGTCACATAAGTTCCACAGCCAACTGACTGACCGAAATCGCGCGTCCAATATTCAAGGAACTGGTCTTGCCCTTTTCCTGCAAGCACGCATGCCAACTGACTTCCATAACAACCAAGTTCTGATTGATATTTTGAAATTTCTGCAACAGACGCAACACGCACACTAGAAGTTGACCAAGTTTTTGTACCAGTCAGAACTTTTTTGTTGCTTGTAGATGACGATACAAAATAATCATCATTAATCGTTGAATTGGCTTTAGAATAAGAGAATCCAAAACTAAGTCCGCCCATAAATGTTCCATCCAACATTGACTTCATAAGTGAAGTATCTGATGACTTACTACCTACACCCAATGTGGTTGTGCCGTCATGTACAGCATCAATCCACAAAACATCTGTTACAACACTAAAGTCAATTTGTCCTTCACCAAACTCGTCAAAGTCTTCTGGCAAATCGCCTTCATCCGTGTCATAATTCGTTATACGCCACCTAATCGGCTCAAACTTAAACCAATACATTCCAACTTCGGGTGTAAATGTGTAATCCGTCAGCACTCCTTCCCGATCCTTCAGTTTAATTGTTTTTGCCGCACCAGTATATTCAAATCCTAAGAACTTCTGCCCACTGTATGCCACATACGCCTCTAGGTCTGAAGAAGAGTGTGTATATGTCATTATATAGAATCTTGTTCCATTAGAATCAAAGTATGTGCTTTCATCGCACCTGTTTGTCAAAAGTGTATTAAATGCCGTGTTGTAAGTCACAACTGCAGTTTGTGGGAATGTTCCGTCACTGAAATAATAACTGTTCAACACATTGTTTGAAACCTTTTTAAGATAGATGTAAACTTCTTTTTCATAATTGTAATCATAGTCGTAATCCCAAGTACTAGCACTAAAACTCCTAGAAACAACTTCTGTACTTGAAGGAGTTTTGGTTTCATCTTCCATGAAAATTCCCGTGCATATCAATGTATTGTCAACAGATATTGTAACTGTAACATTTGTATCAATCAAAATATCTTGTACTAAACCATATCCCTTCATTGTCTCTGTGGTCGCAACATTATTAGTATTAGTAAATGAAAATATTGCTGAAAGTCCAGAAAGGTCTGCTGTCGTCATATTATAACTTGCACTTCCAATTTCAGCAACATAAACCCACATACGAATTTCAAGCGGTTTTGGCGAGGCAATATAGTCCCCACCAATCTCATAATCAGATGTATCTTCGAAATTGTCTGTGTAATCCGCCAAGTGTCCACCTTTAACGAAGTTGCCGTCACTGTCCCAAAGGAAAACATACAAAGCCTCATACCATGTAAGCATTGGAATTGCATATCCAGAACATGCAATCGAAATACTCTCTGCTAAATTTGCATAATACCAATCAGATCTTACTTGGTTTACATAAAATGTATAATCAATATCAGGTATACAATATGTATCAGAATACCACCCATCAAATCCACCTGTAGGGCGCACATATTGGTCATCTATAGCATAACCATCATAATACCACTCTCTGTAAGTCGGATATCCATAAGCTCCACATGCATAGTAAAGAGTATAATTTTCAACATAATCTTCATATTCATACCCGTCTTGCTCATTATAAAGAGAACTCCAATAGCAATAGTTGTCCGCACTGGTATAACCCCAAGCATCATAAAAATCTGGATCGTAAGGCATGTCAGTGTAGGCCCCCCAATTATACCAACATTCAGAAATGTTGACATCAATACCAAAAAACAAAATAGGCCCATCATAAACTGAAACACAATAATAAATATCGCAGGTATATGGAACTCTTCTGTCTTCATATTCTCCAATCGCATAGTCAAGATAACAATTCATTCCAATGATATTGCCCATGCTATTATACATCTCTGAAACGCAGCATAAAATCTCTTCTGCTGTAGACACGCCCATAATTCCACCAGTCATCCATAGACCATAGAACTCGCCAACTGCAAGACAAGAATCAATGTAAGTGTGACTGTCATAAACCCCCTCGCTAGAGATTGAATAACTTGCTCCAACAATTCCTCCACCAAAATTGTCAAAACCACTATCCCCGTGAATTTGTCCTCTAAACACACATTCAGAAAAAGTTGAGTCATCTGTAAATCCAGCGATTCCTCCAACGCAAGCATAATCGCCGCCTGCATATACAGCCCCTTCAAAGGCACAACGAGAAATTAACGAATTTTGGGCAAAGCCAACAACACCGCCAACACCGCAAAATCCACTGTTTGCATTCGAGAAAAACCAAGTGCCTTTCACAATAAGATTGCAAACAGTTGCCCCACTTGTTGCAGGGAAAAGGCCAACATAGTAGTCTACTGAACCACTTTGAAAGCCAATATAAACCTCAAAACCACCGCCATTATAAAAACCTTCAAATATGCCAGACACCCCATTCGAATAGAGGCTATATGAAGAAAGGTCAATGTTGCAAGTTTGCAAATAGTAATTACCACCTGTAACTCCGTATTGCATATCTTCATAAAGAACTGCAAAATCATCTTCAGAAGAAATCAAATAAGGATCATATGAATATCCACTCCCACCAGAATATCTTGTGCTTATTTCAGGCGTTTCACCTGTTGGAGCATCATCTTTCGGCAAAAAAATAAACCCCACAAAAGTGAAGCAGAAAACACACAATATTGACATTAAAACTGGAAATAGTTTCTTCAAAATTTACCCCCCCCCGCAAAACATTACGAGGAAAATAAACTATGTTCGGCAATATTTCTGTAAGTCTTCGCTAGACATTCTTGTCGATTTTTCATTTTTTTCAAGCAATTTTTAATGAAAAATCAAAGCATTTTATGCCCTCATTTTTATTTTACACATTTAGGATAAATTTACAAAATAATTTTCGACAATTTTCTAAAAAATTATAAATAATTTTTAATCAATTTTTTCATTTTTA
>CAZQFT010000059.1:0-6431 GCA_964592565.1 uncultured Lachnospiraceae bacterium | reverse complement strand
GAGCGTATGGTTCATACCCATAAGGTCGGTGGTTCGAGCCCACCTATCACCACCAAGCAGAACGAAGCGAAAGGCTTTGTTTTTTTATTTCATATAATGCTTTCACTTAGAACCAGTGCCTTATATGAAGCGGAGCGGAATATAAATATATTGGTTCGAGCCCACCTATCACCACCAGAAAGTTTAACGGAGCAATTTGCTTCGTTTTTTTGAAGGATAGCCCGCGAGAAGTCCAAAACAAAAAAGGTCAGAATTCTGACCTTTTTATTATTTTATTTAGCATTCTTAAACAAATTTTATGGAGTTGGTGGTGTTTTTGCATTAATCTGCTTTAATTGTTGCAAAATTTGTTTTTCTGTGCTTGGAGGTTCTACCCCCCCCTTCCTTCTTTGTAACCAGCTTGTGCATGTTTCCATGGGCTTTCACCTTTCTTGGCTTCTTCATGTTCAACGCCACGCATAAGGTTGCCGAGAGGGTTGAATGCATATTCTGCACCAGGTTTAATAATGTTGCCCCATACACCGCCGTCACGCTTGCCAGTCTTCTTATTTTTTGCTCCTACTGCAAGGTCAACAGCAGAATCACCTGTCGATTTACCAAGTGCACCAGTTGTTTTACCAACTGCACCGGTTGCTCTTGCCGTCGCCCTTGTTCCATTGTATGAATTTGCATTCCAACGGCGGAATCTCGCTTCATTTGCTGACTCTCTGTTAAATGTACTCTCATATTTATTTGTTTGTGCTGTAACTCTAGCCGCATCAAATCCTTTAGTTGCCTTATGTTGCGCTGCATAATTCTTGTCTCTGATCATCATCTCTTTTTGCATAGCGGCAAGATCCAACTTGTCATCACCATGACCATTTGCCTTCTGCCAATCTGCCGCAGACCTAGCACTTTCCCATGCAGTATCAGCTTGCGCATCAGTCAAACCATGCAATGTTGCCGCTTGTCTAAATTTAGTTTCGTCTAAATCATTAGCGGTAAATCCGATACTTGAACTAGCCATTCTCAAAAATTCATTTTGATCATTTGCATTCTGTAAGTTTTCAGCATTTTGTGCAGCCCTGCCAGCATTTGCTTTCGCACCTTTCTTTAACATTCCTGTAACTGCTTTTTGCCCTGTACCCCAAAGAGCTGTAACACCAGTTGCAAGGGCTGTAGCACCAGTTGCGATAGCAGTACCGGCAGTAGCCGCAGCCTTTCCAACAGTCTTCGCACCATGCACAACCGCCTTTCCTGCTGCTATGCCACCCTTCACTGCTTTAATTGGGGCGGTTGCTGCCAATTTTGCAGCACCAACAGTCATTCCGACTGCTTTTCCTGCAACTTTTCCAACCTCAGACTTGATATCATTTCCTGTTGAATTCGCATTTTCTGCATTAATAAGTACAGACAACATCGCAATAAACGATTTGATTGAAACAAGTCCTGTAATTATAATCAATGTTTGAGCAAGTAAGTCCGCAATAGCAATATTGAAGAAATCAATATTGTTTATAAACGGCAATATGATTAAGAACAAGTTCATGCCGACGACGGCACCATATGCCATAAGTGCTTGCTTAATGAAGTTTTCTTGCCAACTTTTCGCCGCTTTCCCACCATCAAGCGGTGCAAGTCCAAACAGTGGCGGTGCAACCAAGAATAATCCAATACACATAAATATTCTTGTAATCAAGCCCATGATGATGTTTAAGAACAAGCTTGTACACATGATACATGCGGCAAATCCAACAATGAAGTTGAAGGACCACAGATCATAATAATACCAAACAAGTCCAATATTAAATTTTGAGAAGCTGTTGAATTTTAATGTCCTAAAACCTTTTATGTATTTAATTGCGTCAATCCCATCTCCGCGATAAACCAAATCATAAGAATCTTTTAGGTGCAAGTTGCTGGAAAAAGCCGTATCAATCAAGTCTGCAAGTTGATCATCTGTTGTTGCTGATTGAAAAAGTTTAAGTCCACTGCCATCAGACGCCCCTCCGCCTCCAGTAAAACCGCCTCCTACGGAATATTCTCCACTCCTTGCACGGTTTCCATTAAAGGCTGCAAGTTTAAAAATTGAGCCAGAGAATGTCACATTCGCCGAGGCTGTAAGTGCCAGGTCATCTTCGCTTACCTCCGCAGGTGTTTTCCCTGAATAAGTAATTGAACTTCCATATCCAAAGACATCATAATAGACATATGTCGTCTGACCAGTCAGCGTCTTTGTTGACCGTAAATCTCGACTGGCGACACTGATTGTCTTTCCCTGACTGTCAGTTGTTTCACCAAACGCTGCAACAATTGTCCCTGAAGAAGTTGATGAAATTGAATCAAGTGCAGTCAAAATTGCTTGTGAAACATAAAGCCCAAGAAAAACAATAATTGGCACTGCCGCAATATTGATGATTGCTTTTACGCCTGTATAAACATATTGCATTGGACCTTTTGCTGCTTTATCGTCATATGAATAGTGACTTTTGATGATTGCAACAAATGTTGTTATGAACACCATGATGATTCCAAACACAATAAATGCCCAAAAAACTGTTGAAAGTGCTGAGTAAGAAAATCCGTCTGATGTAAAGCCAAGGATTCCGCCGATAAAATTTGTAACAAGGTCGCCTGTGCGAGCATTGCCGTCAACATAATAAACATCAAGACCAGCAAGTTTTCTGAAGAACAACTGGAGCACATCAATTACACAAGCCAAAGATGCATACAAAAGATAGATAATCTTTGGAATGAAATTGAAGATTTCCATAAAAATTTGTTTGATTGAACTGAAAAGCCCACCCAACATTGCAATTGACATGCGAAGCCCCCTTTTTACACTTTTACAAGTATATTTTTTACAATTATAACAAATAAAATTACAATTTACAACAAATTTTGCTAAAAAATCTAAAAATTCAGCCGTTTCGACAAATATGGTTGTCTAAATCAACCAAAAATGTTTATTTAAGAAAAATTATACATCTAAAATACAATTTTAAAAACCTGATTTCCGCCTTGCAGAAAATAAAAATCGCTTGTAAAAGTTGCTAAAAAGTTTTATACTATGACTATGAATGACAAAATCAAAGAAAAACTTAAAAATCTGACAACCAAACCCGGCGTTTATATAATGCGTGACAAAAATGGCGAGATTATATATATAGGAAAGGCTAAGAACTTGAAAAATCGCGTCAGCCAATATTTCCGCTCTTCACCAAAGCCAAGCAAAGTGCAAGCCATGGTAAACAATGTGGACGATTTTGATTATTTTATTACAATCTCCGAACTGGACGCACTTGGACTTGAAAGCAACCTTATTCACAAACATCAACCCTTTTACAATATTTTGCTTAAGGACGGCAAAGCATTCCCTTACATCAAAATCAACATGAAAGAGGATTTTCCTCGCCTTGAAATTGTCCGCAAAGTCAAAAAGAATGACGGTGCGAGATATTTTGGGCCTTACATTTCAGGAATTTCTCCTCATGAAATTTTAAAGACAATTAATTACGCTTTCAAGGTGCGAACCTGCTCGAAAAAAATTACAACAACACCAAAAGAAAAGCGTGAATGTCTAAACTTTTCAATGGGGCTTTGCCTCGCCCCTTGCACTGGAAGAGTGAGCAAAGAAGAGTATGCAGAAGAAATCAAAAAAGTAATCAATTTCTTAAACGGAAATGATGAAGAAATTGAAAAAATTTTGTTGCAGAAAATGGAAACCGCTTCCAATATGCAAAACTTTGAGCGTGCAATTGAACTTCGCGAATGTTTGAAAATGATTGCAAAACTTAAACAGCGTGTGGTTGCGAATTTGCCGAAAGATGTGGATAAAGACATATTTGCATATCACACAGACGGACTTGACGGCGTAATTAATGTAACAATTGTTCGTGGTGGAAAGATTTTGGGGGTGGTAAATTATACGCAATCAGATGCAGAACTTGAAGAACAAGAAACTCTTTTCAACTTTATCACGCAATATTATGACAATGTAATTGTGCCACACGAAATTATTGTAAGTCACCCTATTGACGCGCAACTTTTGTGTGAATATTTAGGCAAGAACATAAAACTTATTGACAACCCACATGGCGTAAACTTCAACTTGCTGAAAATGGCAAAAGAGAATGCTCAGGAATATCTTAACAAGCATATCGAAAAAGAAAAAATTGTTTACAGCCAAAGCCTCGGTGCAATGAAACTACTTCAAGAAAAACTTTCTCTCAAAGCGATGCCTCGCAGAATGGAATGTTATGATATTTCACACATAAGTGGTACAAACAAGGTCGCCTCTATGGTTGTTTTTATTGACGGCAAACCAGCCAAAAGCGATTACAGAAAATTCAAAATTAAATTGGTTGAAGGAAACAACGATTTCGAATCGCTTAAAGAAGCACTTACTCGACGCCTTCAACGCTATGTTGACCAAAATGGCGAAAGTTTTAAACAAAAGCCAGACCTTTTGGTTATTGATGGGGGAAAAGGACAACTTTCGTCTTGCTATGAAATTTTGAAAAGTTTTGGTCTTCAAGACCAAATCGAAATGATTTCTCTTGCAAAACGAATCGAAGAAGTTTTTACCGTAAAAAACAACATTCCTGTAATCCTTAAAACAGCAAGTGCCGAACTTAAGATGTTGCAACGGCTGAGAGATGAAGCACATAGGTTTGCGATAACTTTCCACCGTTCTTTGCGCGCGAAATCGCAAGTATCGACTGAACTTGACCAAATCAAAGGCTTAGGCAAAACAAAAGTTGCTGCACTTCTTAAAGCATTTGGAACAACAGAAGCCGTGAAAAACGCATCAGTCGAAGAATTGTGCCTTGTGAAAGGAATTCACGAGTCGCTTGCGATTGACATAAAAAAACATTTTGAAACAAAACAAGACGAGGTTTAACATATGGATAAAAAGGTTAGAAAAAAACTGAGAAATCTTGTCAGACATTTTGGTTTTAAGAAAAATGAACTTGGCGAAATTAAAAAAATGTATTCAGGTGAACTTTTCGATACTCAAGATGCTGGCTATTTAAAATTGTTGCAAAAATCAAAAGAATTATGTGAAAAATATTCCTCAGTTTGCAACGAAGAAATCGCAAAAAAGAGAATGCATAAAAAACTGAAGTTGCCACTTTTCAGTTATTTGAAATTTTATTTTAAAAAATCACATCTTCTAAAATTGTTATTCCCAGTTCACGGTTTTGTGCTTTATGCTGAAGACAAAATCGAAGCCGTGATTGGGCTGGTCGACCTAAAGGGTTATGGTTTCATCAACCGCGAAGTAAGATTTACCCCTAATTCTTTGGTCAAAGTCGAAAAATCAAACATTTTTGCGCTTGACATTGAAGTTGGAAGTCAAGAGATGGAAAAGTCTGGGGATTTGTCAAAACTTACAAGCATAACCATTGACAAAAATTGCTGGATTTGTGGCGGCGTCAAAATTTTGCAACCATGCCATATTGGGAAAAACTGCGTATTGGCAGCAGGTGCGCATGTTGAAAAAAGTTTTGCGGACAATTCTCTTGTTGTGGGACGACCCGCAAGGTTGCTTAAAGTCATTGATAAGAATTATCAATCAACGCGGGAAGTAGCATTTAAACTTTCCAATGAGCAAAAGGGGAAAATAATTTGTCACATCAAAAAATTTAATCATGGCAAGTGTCCAATGGAATACATAAAAATGCTTAATGGCGAAGTGTTTAACAGTATGTCAAAATCTCTTTCCTATTTATATGGACTTACTCGCACGCTTTGCAATGAATATGGGCTTGAAAGTACATCACAAGAACGAAAAATCGAAATTCTGAACATTCTTTTCCCAAATCATGGCAAAAACTTTGTAGTTGAAGAAAATCTTTATTTGGATATGATTGGCACCGTGACAATTGGCGACAATGTGACAATCAAAAAAAATGTTAAACTTGGTGGCAACATCATTTTGCAAAACAATTCGACAATAGGCAAAGATTGTTTGCTGTTTGCTTCAGGTCACAGCGTAAAACCAAATGAACGCTCAATGAAATTCTCTTTCAAAAAAGGATTTTATGAAGACACACAATATGACTTCATAAAAGTTCGCGAAAACACTGTTATCGGCGACAACACAGTTGTTTGTCCAAACAGCATAGTTGAAAAGTCAATTCCTGATAATTCGCTCTATGTAAAAAATAAGGTTATTTAAATATTAAACTAATTTTTAATAAAATAAAAAGAAGTCTAGCACTTTTGAAACTGTGTCGGAGCGGAGCGAGAACACTTGCATATGACAAGCACACGCCTAAATGCCATCCAATTATAAATTTTTATTTTGGCTATACAAAAATCACTATATTCGATTCTTATAAGCCCAAATAGTCTGGGGTTTTAAGAAACACAAAAAAAGAGTATAGAATTTTATCTATACTCTAATTTTATCGCCAAATTATAATTTTTTTATTCAGTTGGAGCAA
>CAZQFT010000058.1:0-6655 GCA_964592565.1 uncultured Lachnospiraceae bacterium | reverse complement strand
CTTCACACAACTGCTCAAATGTTGCATTTTTAAGTTCGTCAAGTGTTTTAAAATGCTTAACAAGGTCTTTGGCAGTTTTTATTCCGACCTCTGTAATTCCAAGACCATACACAAAGCGTGCAAGTTCAATGCATTTGCTTTTTTCCAAACTTGTCAATATGTTTTCTGCTTTCTTGTCTTTGAATTTGTCAAGGCTTAAAAGTTGCTCTTTTGTAAGTTGGTATAAATCTGAGAAATGACGAACCCCCAAGTCATCATAAAATTGGATTATTGACTTATCTCTCAATCCCTCGATATTAAACGCTTCGCGGCTTACAAAATGAGTGAGCCTTGCAACAATTTGCTCCTTGCAGTTGTCGTGATTTGTACAGAACACAAGAGGTCCTTTTTTTGTCAACTTTTCATGACAGCATGGACAAAATTTTGGCTCTTCAATCTCTGTTGAAAAATCATATTTCTCAGCAAGCCCCAAAACCTCTGGAATAACCTCGTTGCTTCGTCTGATAAAGACTCTGCTTTTAAGATAGACGTTCTTTTTTCTTATGTCGTCAATGTTGTTTAATGTTGCGCGCGAAATTGTCGCCCCAGCAAGTTCAACAGGCTCTAAGATTGCAGTCGGAGCAACCCTTCCACTTCGTCCAACTTGCCAAACGACATCATCAAGCATAGTTGAAACTTCTTCAGCCTCAAACTTAAACGCTCTTGCCCACTTTGGAAATTTGTTTGTATATCCAATCTCTTCGCGCGGAGCAACTTGATTGAGTTTTACAACAACACCGTCAATCATAATGTCAAGAGAATTTTTCTTTACATCAATTTCATGAATAACATGTTCTATTTCCTCTTCAGAACGAGCAAGTTCAAAAAATTCGCCAGTTTGAAATCCGTTTTCTTTGATGAAATCATGCATCTCTTTCTGTGTTGAAAATTTCTTTTCATCAGCCAACATAACTGCATAGCAAAAATAATCCAACTGTCTTTTGGATGTTTCTTTTGGATCAAGGTTTCTTATCGCCCCTGCAACTCCATTTCGTGGATTTTTCAAAGGCTCTGTCGCACGCTTGTTATAACGCGCAAAACTTGAGTTTGTCATCATTCCTTCGCCTTGCAAAATAAGGTGTTTTTTGAAAGGAATTTCAAGTGGAACACTTTTGATTGTTCTCACTTGTTCTGTAACAACCTCTCCCACTTCTCCGTTTCCACGAGTTGTCGCACTGACATACTTTCCATTATCATATTCCACAACAATTGTAAGCCCATCAAACTTATATTCAATCGCAAACTCTGGTTTTTCAACAAACTTTTTCATGTCTTCAAAAAAGTCGTGCATTTCGTCCATTGTGCGAACTTTCCCCATTGAATAAAGTCTAACTTCGTGCGACTTTTTGACAAACTTTTCAAGCACATCTCCGCCAACCCTTTGAGTAGGCGAATTTGGCAAAACGACTCCCATTTCTTTTTCAAGGTCAATAAGTCTGTCATACAAAGCGTCATATTCTTTGTCAGAAATTGTTGGATTGTCAAGTTCATAATAATTTCGATTGTGCATCAAAACAACTTCAACAAGTTTTTTCATCTCATCCAACTTATCCATATCTTCCTCCTCAAATTATTTGCAAAATTTTATTCTTATACTTTTTCGAGAGTTGCTAAATTAAGCATCAAACTCTTCTTTCCAAAATCTTCAAAATCAATATCCGCAACAAGTCCGTCATCCGAAATATTGACAATTTTTCCGATGCCGAAACGCCCATGCTGCACAACATCTCCAACTTCATAACCACTTTCAAACGCCTTATCGCCAGTTTTTCCAGAAAAGTCGTCATTAGAAAGTTTAAAACGCGGTTTTTTCTTGTCAACAATGCCAAGTTCGGCCAAAAACCGACTCTCTTTTTGATAATTGCTTTTGCCATACATATAACGCTTGCTTGCATGCACCAAATAAATCTTCTCTTCGGCACGCGTAACTGCAACATACATCAAACGGCGTTCCTCTTCCAATTCGCTGTCAGAAAAACTTGCGCGTGCAAGTGGAAAAATTCCTTCTTCAAGCCCAACAACAAACACAACCTTAAACTCCAAACCTTTCACCGCATGGATTGTTGCAACTGAAACAAATCCATTTTCTTGGATTGTGTCACTGTCTGCCTTCAGCATAACATTTGCCAAATAATCCGACAAAGTTGCCCCTTCATTTTCGTCTTCATATTCTTGAACGCCAGTAAGCAAACTGTCAATGTTTCCAAGCTTGTTTATTGCCTCTTCATCCTTGCCTGCGTAGGCTTGGTCAATTCCAAAATTTTTGATAACTTTATGCACAAAGTCATAAAGTGAACATGTGTTCATTTCATCTTTTAATGCCTTAATCGTATTCACGAATTTTTCAAGTTTAGAATAATATTTCGAGTACTTAAATTTTTCGCTCAGAAGATAATCAAGCATCATTTGCTCGCCAGCCTCTTGCTGTAAGTTAAAAATTGCGACTTCTCCAATTCCGCGTTTTGGAAAGTTTATAACTTTAAAAAGCGAAATCTCATCTTTTGGATTTACAAAAATTGAAAGATAAGACAAAATCATTCGAATTTCAGCACGCTCATAAAACTTATAGCCACCATACAATTTGTAAGGGATTTGAAAGCCCATAAGTCCTTCTTCGATTGGTCGTGACAAAGCGTTCACACGCATCAAAACGGCAAAATCGCTGTAAGAATAACCCTCATTTGTCAAATCATCAATCGTTTTTGCAACAAACATAGCCTCATCTCGCTCGTCAAAAGCGTTGTAAATCACAGGCCCAGCCCCCTCGTCTTTGTCAGTCCATAAATTTTTCTTCATGCGCTCTTTGTTGTTTGCAATCACATTGTTTGCAATGTTTAAGATGTTTTTGCTTGAACGATAGTTTCTTTCAAGTTTAAACACCTTCACATCTTCAAAATCTTTTTTCAAGTTGAAAATATTTTCAAAATTCGCACCGCGCCAAGAGTAAATGCACTGGTCTTCATCTCCAACAACAAACAAATTTCCATGTACACTTGCAAGCAATTTCACAAGTTTATATTGCACCAAGTTTGTATCTTGAAATTCGTCTACCAGAATGTACTTAAATCGTTCTGCATATTTGTTTAAAACATCTTTATGGTTGTGAAAAAGGAAAAGAGTTTTGTTTAACAAATCGTCAAAATCAAGAGCATTATTTTTCTTCAAATAATCCTCATATGCATAACAAATTTGTTCGTAAACACGCAGGTTTGAATTTCCAAATTCACGCAGTGCAGCAAAATATTCGCCGACATCCAGCCCTTTGTTTTTTATGTTGTTTAGGTGAATTTCAACCTTATCCTTTTCTTCATCTTCGCAGTTGAATTTCTTCAATAACTCTTTTAAAATTTTGTCTCTGTCAGCCTCAGCAATAATCGTAAAATTTTTGTCATAACCAGTCAAGTGGTCAATATTCTCACGCAAAATTCGCACACACATAGAGTGAAATGTTGAAATCCAAATGTTACGGTCACACATTTTTGCAATGCGCTCTTTCATTTCATTTGTGGCTTTGTTTGTGAAAGTGATTGCCAAAATGTTGTAAGGTGACACACCCTTTTCAATCAAATAACAAATTCTGTGCGTAAGAAGTCTTGTTTTTCCGCTTCCCGCACCCGCTGTAACCAAAACAACACCCTCAGTTTCAAAGAGGGCTGCCTTTTGCTCGTCATTCAAAGAGTTAATGTCAAAGTTTTCCATGCAAATATTCTATCATAAATCAAAAAAATATCAAAACAAAAAACATATTTCACCTTACATTCTATCAAATATTTGTGCAATCAATTTACAATTAAAATATTACCTGCTATAATATGTTTAATGAAAAATGAAATCAACTATTTTGAAATTTTTAATGACGCATTGACAGAAAAGGGCATTACAATCAGCAATTTGGAAAATGAAAATGTTATTACAAAATACACTTTCTATAAATTCAAGAAATATTACCCTTCGCTTCAAAACGCAATAAGCATCGCCAATTTTCTGGAAATGTCATTGGATTACATTCTGAATAAAACAGATGAGAATAAATTTAAAAAATATAAAACAAATCAATCCGATTTTATTGTCAAATTAGAAAATATACTTTCGTCAATTAAATTATCAAAGCGAAAATTTTGTTTAGATTTAGGCTTATCAGACGCAAATTTCACAAAGTGGAAAAACGGAGCAATTCCAAAATTTTCAACAATCATAAACATTTCAAATTATTTGCAATGTCCACTTGATGATTTATTATCTCGTGAGAGTTAAACAAACAAAAATTCAGCCTCAATAATTCAACAAAAAAACTTGCAACCGCAAGTTTTTATTTTTTTCTTTTATGCACTTTCGCCGTCTGCTGAAATCGCTTCAACGCCCTCTTCGCCTTGCAAGAACTCTGGGATTTCTTCATCTGGAAGTTTAAATTCATTGTAAAGGCTGTCAGATTTTGGAGCATCTTCTTCAATAACTTTAATTCTTTCCAAAAGTCCTTCATAATCTGGAAGTTCTGCCAAGTCTGTTAAGTTGAAACGCTTTAAAAAGTTTTCTGTTGTTCCGAAAAGAAGTGGTTTGCCAACCGCATCCTTACGTCCTACAACCTCAATCATGTTTTGGTCGGACAAAACTTGCACCGCATAGTCACAGTTTACGCGTCTGATGTCTTCAATTTCAAGTTTTGTGATTGGTTGTTTGTATGCAATGATTGCCAAAGTTTCAAGTGCAGCACGAGTAAGCGATTTTTCGCGAATTGGATTTAAAACCTCGCTGATATAATCCGCATAGTTTGGGTTTGACGCAAGTTGAACTTTGTTTTTGAAAGTGATTACATGAATTGCCTTGTCACCGCAATATTCCTTTTTCAAATCTTCCACAACTTTGTCAATTTCTTTTTCAGTAAGGTTTAATTTTTCAGCAATAAAAGACTTTTCAATGCCCTCGCCTGCAACGAAAAGCACCGACAAAACAATATCATTTAAGTTCTTTTTGTTCTCAACATTCATTTTTACACCTCATTTGCCGTAATGACAATATTTCCAAATGTTCCGCTTTGAATGACTTTGACTGTTTGCAACTTCAAAAGTTCCAAAAGTGCCAAGAAAGTATTGATAAGTTCGCTTTTTGTCATTTGCTCATCAAAAAGTTCTTCAAACTCAAAACGACTTCTTTCTCTAGCAAAATTTCTGATTGAAATAATCTTCTCCGCAACAGTAAAGCGGTCTTTCATAATCTTTTTAGGTTGTTCATTTTGAACGGCTTTTTTAAGTTCTTCGCGCGTCAAGAGTTTTGCAAATGCGTCCAAAAGTTGGTCAAGAACCATGTCTTTCATGACCACCTTAACCTTCTCGGTTTCCTTTCCAGGGGCACGATAAAGTTTGTTGATGTCTTCAATTTCTTTAAGTTTCTTTCCAGTTTCTTTGAAAAGTTCATATTCCTTAAGACGCTTCAAAAGCAATGCTTCATCATCCTCTTCCTCAGGCAACTCTTCCTGCTCAACCGGCAAAGCGTGCTTAGATTTGATTTCAATAAGCGTTGCAGCAACAGTAATAAATTCGCTTGCCTTGTCCATGTCGATGTTTTTGATGTCTTGCATATATTCAAGATACTGCTCTGTAATTTCAGAAAGTTTAACCGTTGCAATGTCAAGTTTTGCATCTTTAATAAGGTGCAACAACAAATCAAGTGGCCCTTCAAAGTTGTCAAGTTTAAAACGGTAGGCGTCAGAAGACAAAAGCATGTCTTTGCTTTCTGCATTTTCAACTTGTTGCTCTTCTTTTGCTTCCATAAAGCCCCCTAAACAGCCCTATTATAGCAAAAATTTCACACCAAGGCAAGCAAATAAGAAAAATAACAAACTCATTTCACTGCAAAATTTCCCTAAATTAAGGCAGTTCTCGCTTTTTGAGATTAGAGATTTTGCCATATCGTTTTTGCAAACATATGCAGACGCAGGTTTAACAATTTCAATCTTAAACAAAAAAACTCCGTTTTGGGAGTTTCTTTTGCTTTCTTCTAATATTTTTGCATTAAGAAGTTTTATGTTTTACCACTTGTCGACAATTTTTTGAGTAGTTTCAAACCAAGACAAGTGCTTTATGTCTTGTCCAACAACAACTGGAATTGTTTTTACAACATTGCCGTCCTTTGTAACAACAATCTCTCCAACCACATCGCCTTTTTTGGATGGCGCTTTGATTGTACTGTCGAGAGTTATGCTTGTTTCATAACCAGATGTTCCGCCCTTTTTCATTACCGCTGCGAAACTTTCTTTTGCAAATACATCCGCATTTTCAACCTTTCCTTTTGAAACAGGCAGATTTGCAATTGCAACCTCGCTGTCTACCAATTTTTGGCTTTCAAAATTGCCAAAGCCATAGTTTAAAAGTGTTGCACTTTCGTTGAAGCGAGTTTTGCTGTTTTCTGCGCCAACAATTACCGAAATAAGTCGCATGTCTCCACGCTTTGCTGATGCCCCAAGGCAACATCCAGCCTCATTTGTCGAACCAGTCTTTCCGCCGTCACAACCTTGATAATATCTAATCAAACGATTGGTATTTACAAGTTCGGTCTTACGCCCAGATGGATGCACCAGTTCGTCCATCCAAATTGTACTGTAATTGTGATAAATCTCATG